>NZ_JBBDQW010000028.1:0-8091 GCF_040905785.1 Tistlia sp. | reverse complement strand
ATCGATCCGGTGGGCGCCTGCGTCGGCATGCGCGGCAGCCGCGTCCAGGCCGTGGTCGGCGAGCTGCAGGGCGAGAAGATCGACATCATCCCCTGGTCGCCGGACCCGGCGACCTTCGTCGTCAACGCCCTGGCGCCGGCCGAGGTCACCAAGGTCGTGCTCGACGAGGAGCAGGGCCGGATCGAGGTCGTGGTGCCCGACGAGCAACTGTCGCTGGCGATCGGCCGGCGCGGCCAGAACGTCCGCCTGGCTTCGCAGCTGACCGGCTGGGACATCGACATCCTGACCGAGGAGGAGGAGAGCCAGCGCCGCCAGGAGGAGTTCCGCACGCGCTCGCAGATGTTCATCGACGCCCTGGATGTCGACGACGTGATCGCGCACCTGCTGGTCGCCGAGGGCTTCACCTCCGTCGAGCAGGTCGCCTACCTGCCGATCGAGGACCTGAGCGAGATCGAGGGCTTCGACGAGGACGTCGCCGAGGAGCTGCGCCAGCGCGCGCAGAACTTCCTGGACGAGCAGGACCGCCAGTTCGAGGAGCAGCGCAAGGCCCTGGGCGTGACCGACGAGGTCGCCGCCCTGGAGGCCCTGAGCGCGGCCAGCCTGGTGCGGCTCGGCGAGGGCGGCGTCAAGACCCTCGACGACCTGGCGGACCTCGCCGGCGACGAGCTGGTCGAGATGCTGGGCGACCTCTCGCCCGGCGAGGAGGAGGCCAACGCGATCATCATGGCGGCGCGCGCCCACTGGTTCGACGACGAGCCCGGGGGTGACGCCGGGGCGGGCGACAAGGCGGCGGGCGACAAGGCAGCGGGCGGCGAGGCGCCGGCCGACGAGGCGGCTGCGACGCCTGCTGCGGACGGCGAAGACGCCGCTGCCGCGCCGGTCGCCGCCGAGCCGGCGGCCGAAACGACGGAGGCGGGCGACAAGGCGTGATGCTGGCGGAGATGCAGGAGCCCCAGGCGGACCAGACGGAGTCGGTTTCCGAGGAGACCCTCGACTCCGGGCCGGTCCGCCGCTGCCTGGCGAGCGGCGAGCGCCTGCCGAAGGCGGAGCTGTTGCGTCTGGTGGTCGGCCCCGACGGCACGCTCGTGCCCGACCTGGCCGAGCGCCTGCCGGGCCGCGGCCTGTGGATCCGGCCACGCCGGCCGCTGGTCGAGACCGCGCTGAAGCGCCGCCTCTTCGCCCGTGCCGCCAAGGCGCCGGTCGCCGTACCGGCGGACCTGCCGGAGCAGATCGGCCGGCTGCTCCGACGGCGCTGCCTCGAGGGCCTCGGCCTGGCCAAGCGGGCCGGGACCCTGGCGGTCGGCCACGACCAGGTGCGCGCCTCGCTGGAGTCGCGCCGCGCGGTCGTGCTGATCCAGGCCGACGACGGCTCGGTCAGCGAGCGCGAGCGCATCGCCGCACTCGGCCGCGGCTGCAATCCGGAGCTGATCGTCTGCCGCCCGCTCGGGTCGGCGGAGCTCGGCGAGGCCCTGGGGCGCGCTACGGCCGTGCACCTTGCGGTCACGGAGGCTAGAATGGCCGACCGGCTGCTTCGGGATCTGCAGCGCCTGGCCGAGTACGAACTGCCCGACGAGACCAAGATGCCCCTCGGGGCCTCCGGCGCACCGGTGGAATGAAAGTTCTGGAAGAGATGAGCACAGAGAACGAAAGCCAAGAGGCGAAGAAGCCGCTGACGCTGAACAGGCCGAAGAAGCTCGAGCTGAAGAAGACGGTCGAGACCGGCCAGGTCCGCCAGTCCTTCAGCCACGGCCGGACCAAGACCGTGCAGGTCGAGGTCAAGCGCAAGCGCACCTACCGGCCCGGCGACGGCGGCGGCATGACCGCCGTGGCCGAGGAGGCCCAGGCGCCCGAGGAGGCCGAGACGCTCCAGCAGCTTCCCCAGCAGCGGGTCGTGCCGCCGGCTCTGCGCAACCTGCGCCCGGAAGAGCGCGAGGCGCGGATGCGCGCGCTCGAGCACGCCAAGGAAGAGACCGCGCGTCGCGAGGTCGAGGACGCCGAGCGCCGCAAGCGCGAGGCCGCGGAGGCCGAGGGGCGCCGCCTCGAGGCCGAGGATCGCGCCCGCCGCGAGGCCGACGAGGCCGTGCGCCGCCAGGCCGAGGGCCTGCCGGAGGAGACCGCCGAGGAAGCCCGCGCCGCGGAAGCGGCGATCGCCGCTGCCAAGGAAGCCGAGGCAGCCGCCCCCGAGCCGGCGCCGATGCCGACCCCCAAGGAGGTCGAGCGGATCACCCGGCCGACGCCGAAGGCACGCGAGGTCGAGGACGAAGGCCCGCGCGGCGCGCTGAAGAAGAAGACCGCCCTCAAGGCACCGCCGCCGACTCGCACCAAGAACGAGCCGAAGCGGCGTCAGGGCAAGTTGACGATCACCCAGGCGCTGGACGACGAGGGCAACGAGGACCGGATCCGGTCCCTGGCCGCCGTGCGCCGCCAGCGCGAGCGAGAGAAGCAGCGTGCCCGCGAGCAGCTGCAGTCAGGTCAGAAAATCGTGCGCGAAGTCACCATTCCCGAAGCCATCACCGTGCAGGAGCTGGCCAACCGCATGGCCGAGCGCGGCGGCGAGGTCGTCAAGACGCTGATGAAGATGGGCGTCATGGCGACCATCACCCAGAGCATCGACGCCGACACGGCGGAGCTGGTGGTCGGCGAGTTCGGCCACCGGTCCAAGCGCGTCTCGGCCCAGGACGTCGAGATCGGGCTGCGCGGCACCGACGACGACGGCGCCCTGCTCCAGCCGCGTGCGCCCGTCGTCACGGTCATGGGCCACGTCGACCACGGCAAGACCTCGCTGCTCGACGCCATGCGCAAGACCGACGTCGCGGCACACGAGGCCGGCGGCATCACCCAGCACATCGGCGCCTACCAGATCGTCGTGCCGAGCGGCGACAAGATCACCTTCCTGGACACGCCCGGCCACGCCGCCTTCTCCGAGATGCGCTCGCGCGGCGCCAACGTCACCGACATCGTGATCCTGGTGGTCGCCGCCAACGACGGCATCATGGCGCAGACCGTCGAGGCGATCAGCCACGCCAAGGCGGCCGGCGTGCCGATCATCGTCGCCATCAACAAGATGGACGTGCCCGGCGCCGACCCGCGCAAGGTCAAGACCGCGCTGCTGCAGCACGAGCTGGTGCCCGAGGACATGGGCGGCGACGTGATCTGCGTCGAGGTCTCGGCCAAGACCCGCGAAGGCCTGGACAACCTCATCGACGTGCTGCTGCTGCAGGCGGAGCTGCTCGAGCTCAAGGCCAACCCCGACCGCAACGCCGAGGGCACGGTGGTCGAGGCGAAGCTGGAGCAGGGTCGCGGCGCCGTCGCCACGGTGCTGATTCAGCGCGGCACCCTGAAGGTCGGCGACATCTTCGTCGCCGGCGCCGAGTCCGGCCGCGTGCGCGCGCTGCTCAACGACCGCGGCGAGCGCGTCGACAGCGCCGGGCCTTCCGTGCCGGTCGAGGTCATCGGCCTGTCCGGCACGCCGGAGGCCGGCGACGACCTGGTGGTCGTCGACGACGAGGCGCGAGCCCGCGAGATCGCCGACTTCCGCGCCGACCGGAAGAAGTCCGCGACCATGGCGACCCAGGGCCGCGGCACCCTGGAGCAGATGCTGAGCGCGATCCGCGAGGGCGCCGCCCGGACCATGCCGCTGGTCGTAAAGGCCGACGTGCACGGCTCGCTCGAGGCGATCCTGGGCGCGCTCGACAAGATGGCGACCGACGAGGTGCGGCCGGAGATCCTGCATTCGGCGGTCGGCGGCATCAACGAGTCGGACGTCACCCTGGCCCGTGCCTCGGGCGCCATGATCCTGGCGTTCAACGTGCGCGCCAACGCCCAGGCCCGGGACCTCGCCAAGCGCGACAGCGTCGACATCCGCTACTACTCGATCATCTACGAGCTGATCGACGAGATGCGGAAGGCGCTCGGCGGTCTGCTGGCACCGGAGCAGCGCGAGGTGTTCCTGGGCTACGCGGAGATCCGCGAGGTCTTCAACATCACCAAGGTCGGCAAGGTCGCCGGCTGCATGATCACCGAGGGCGTGGTCAAGCGCGGCGCCAAGGTGCGCCTGCTGCGCGACGACGTGGTCATCCACGCCGGCACCTTGAAGACCCTGAAGCGCTTCAAGGACGAGGTCCGCGAGGTCCAGCAGGGCTACGAGTGCGGCATGGCCTTCGAGCACTACGAGGACATCGCCGTCGGCGACCGCATCGAGTGCTACGAGGTCGAGGAGGTGGCGCGCACGCTCTAGGGCGCGCGCGGCGCCGGCGGTCCGGCGCAAGGCAAGGCGTCGGGCGCTCCCTGGAGGGGCGCCCGCGCCGCCGGCCTCCATGGCACCGGCCTCCAATGGCATCGGGCCCCTCGGGGCCGAACTCGGGAACGTCGATCATGACACGCAGCCGCGGCCCCAAGGCCCCGACCCAGCGCCAGCTGCGCGTCGGCGAGGAGCTGCGCCACCTCATGGCGCGGTTGTTCGCCGCCGGCGAGGCGCACGACCCAGACCTGGCCGACGCCAGCATCACCGTCTCGGAGGTGCGGATCAGCCCGGACCTGAAGAACGCCACCGTCTTCGTGCTGCCGCTCGCCGGCCGCGACGAGGCCGTGGTGCTGGCCGCCCTCAAGCGTGCGGCACCCTACTTCCGCCGCCGCCTGGCGGAGCAGCTGACCCTGCGCTACACGCCGAGCCTGGATTTCCAGCTCGACCGCACCTTCGACGAGGCCGAGCGCGTCGAGCGCCTGCTGGCGAGCGAGCGCGTCCGCCGCGACCTGCAGCCGGGCGACGAGCCCGGGAGCGATGCGGCGGCGGGCCAGGGCGCCGGCGAGACCGGAAGAGACCGTGGCGAAGAGTAGGACGAAGGGCCGTCCGCTGAACGGCTGGCTGGTCGTCGACAAGCCCTCGGGCATGACCTCGACGGACGTCGTCAACCGCGTCCGGCGCCTCCTCGACGCCCGCAAGGTCGGCCACGGCGGCACCCTCGACCCGCTCGCCACCGGCCTGCTGCCGCTGGCCTTCGGCGAGGCGACCAAGACCGTTGCCTACGTCATGGACGGCGACAAGACCTACCGCTTCACCGTGCGCTGGGGTCAGGCCACCGACAGCGACGACGCCGAGGGCGCGCTGCTCGACGAGCGGGCGGAGCGCCCCGACCGCGCCGCCATCGAGGCGGTGCTGCCGCGGTTCGTCGGCGAGATCGACCAGGTGCCGCCGATCTATTCGGCGATCAAGGTCGACGGCCAGCGCTCCTACGACCTGGCACGCGACGGCACGGCCAAGCCGCTGAGCGCCCGCAAGGTGCGCATCGACCGCTTCGCGCTGGTCGACCTGCCGGATCCGGACCACGGCGTCTTCGAGGTCGACTGCGGCAAGGGCGCCTACATGCGCTCGCTCGCCCGCGATCTCGGCGAGGCCCTCGGCTGCCTGGGGCACATCTCCCAGTTGCGCCGCCTGGCCGTCGGCCCCTTCACGGAGAAGGACGCGATTTCGCTGGACACCCTTGGGGCGAATACCGATAGTGCGCGCCCTGAGGAGCTGCTGCTCCCGGTCGAGACCGCGCTGGACGACATCCCGGCACTGGCCTTGACGGAAGCGGAGGCGAGCCGGCTCAAGAGCGGACAGGCAATATCGATGCTGGTCCGCTCGAGCGCCGAGCGAATCCGACACCTCGAACCGGGCGACATCGTCTGCGCCATGTGTGGCGGCAAGCCGGTGGCCATTTCCCGTTTCGAGGCCGGTGAGCTTCGCCCGATCCGCGTCATCAACCTCTGACGAGGAGACCACGATGTCGATCACTGCCGAGCGCAAGCAGGCGCTCATCGACGAGTATGCCACCAAGAGCGGCGACACCGGCTCGCCCGAGGTCCAGGTCGCGATCCTGACCGAGCGGATCAAGAACCTGACCGAGCACATGCAGACCCACAAGAAGGACTTCCACAGCCGTCGTGGGCTTCTGGTCATGGTCGGCCAGCGCCGCCGCCTGCTCGACTACGTCAAGAAGAAGGATCACGGCCGCTACGAAGGGCTGATCCAGCGCCTGGGCCTGCGCCGCTGAGCGGCGGGACGGCCCGGAGCATCGCTTCCATGACCCGCTTTTCGCCCACAGCACCTTCTTCGACGCCGTGCCTCGGAAAGGCGGGAGCAGACACTTCTCGTTCGTCGCGCGGCGGCACCGCGGGGTCTCGTACCCTGGCGGCGCCGGCCGCACGACTTTCTTCACCCCGGAAGGCGGGCCGGCGGCCGGTACGCCCGCTTCCGATTCACCGGGCCGACGCAAGCGACGCCGTCTAGCAGACGAGCGCCGCTTACGCGGGTCCGGTGCCGCCCTTGACCGGCCATTGACCTGAAGGACCTGATCCAGATGTTCGACATCAAGAAAGTTGAGATCGAGTGGGGCGGCCGCACGCTCACGCTCGAGACCGGGCGCCTCGCGCGCCAGGCCCACGGCGCCGTACTGGCGACCTACGGCGAGACGGTCGTGCTCTGCGCCGTCACTGCCGCCGCCCACAAGCCGGCGGTCGACTTCTTCCCGCTGACCGTGCACTACCAGGAGAAGACCTTCGCCGCGGGCAAGATCCCGGGCGGCTTCTTCAAGCGCGAGGGCCGGCCCTCCGAGAAGGAGACCCTGACCAGCCGGCTGATCGACCGCCCGATCCGGCCGCTGTTCCACAAGAACTTCCGCAACGACACCCAGGTCGTCTGCACGGTGCTGAGCCACGACCTGGAGAACGACCCCGACATCCTCGCCTTGGTCGCCACCTCCGCGGCCCTGACCATCTCGGGCCTGCCCTTCCTGGGCCCGATCGGCGCGGCGCGGGTCGGCTATTTCGAGGGCGAGTACCGTCTCAACCCGATGATGGACGAGATGCCGGTCTCCGAGCTCGACCTGATCGTCGCCGGCACGCAGGAAGGCGTGCTGATGGTCGAGTCCGAGGCCTCCGAGCTGTCGGAGGAGGTCATGCTCGGCGCGGTCACCTTCGGCCACACCGAGATGCAGAAGGTCATCGACGCGATCATCGATCTCGCCGAGCAGGCCGCCAAGGAGCCCTGGAGCCTGACC
Source organism: Tistlia sp. (assembly GCF_040905785.1). Lineage (NCBI taxonomy): Bacteria > Pseudomonadati > Pseudomonadota > Alphaproteobacteria > Rhodospirillales > Rhodovibrionaceae > Tistlia > Tistlia sp. The sequence continues at coordinate 1,051 of NZ_JBBDQW010000028.1, read as the reverse complement.
GAAACGCCGCCCGCCAAGGCGGCTCTGGCCGAGCGCCTGAAGGGCGAGATCGGCGGCAAGCTGCTCGAGGCCTACGGCTTCGTCGACAAGACGGAGCGGCGCGCCGCCATCGACCGCGTCAAGCAGGCGACCAAGGAGTCGCTCGGCGACGACGAGGAGGCCCTGGCCGTCTTCGGCGACGTCTTCAAGCAGCTCGAGAGCGAGGTCGTGCGCGGCTCGATCCTGGACACCGGCCGGCGCATCGACGGCCGCGACACCAAGACCGTGCGGCCGATCCTCGGCGAGGTCGGCGTGCTGCCGCGCACCCATGGCTCGGCGCTCTTCACCCGTGGCGAGACCCAGGCCCTGGTCACGGCCACCCTCGGCACCGGGCAGGACGAGCAGATCGTCGACACGCTCGAGGGCAGCTACCGCCAGAACTTCATGCTGCACTACAATTTCCCGCCCTACTCGGTCGGCGAGACCGGCCGCCTCGGCACCCCGGGCCGCCGCGAGATCGGCCACGGCAAGCTGGCCTGGCGGGCGCTGCATCCGCTGCTGCCCTCCAAGGAGGACTTCCCCTACACCCTGCGGCTGGTCTCGGAGATCACCGAGTCCAACGGCTCCTCCTCGATGGCCACGGTCTGCGGCAGCTCTCTCGCCATGATGGACGCCGGCGTGCCGCTGCCGCGCCCCTGCGCCGGCATCGCCATGGGCCTGATCAAGGACGGCGAGCGCTACGCGGTGCTGTCCGACATCCTGGGCGACGAGGACCACCTCGGCGACATGGACTTCAAGGTCGCCGGCACCGAGACGGGCATCACCTCGCTGCAGATGGACATCAAGATCACCTCGATCACCCGGGAGATCATGAAGATCGCCCTCGATCAGGCGAAGGACGGTCGGCTGCACATCCTGGGCGAGATGGCCAAGGCGATCGGCAACGCCCGCACCAGCGTCGCCGCCCACGCCCCCCGCATTACCACGATCTCGATCCCCAAGGACAAGATCCGCGACGTGATCGGCACCGGCGGCAAGGTGATCCGCGAGATCTGCGAGGTCACCGGCGCCA
>NZ_JBBDQW010000027.1:0-43904 GCF_040905785.1 Tistlia sp. | reverse complement strand
ATACGAAAAGGCCGAAGCGGCGATGTCGCATTATGCACGCACCGTCGAACTGGGTCTGATGGCGCTCTTGCGCCAGCGTCGGCAGGCGGGCCTGCCCCTGCCAGGGGCCGCCAGCGGGACGGGGCGCGAGGCCCTGATCGTCATCGGCTCGGATCGCGGGCTCTGCGGGGGCTACAACGACAAGATCACCCGCTTCGCCTGGTCCCGGCTGGACAACCGGCCCATGGTGCTGGGCGTCATCGGGGCGCGCGTCGCGGCCCGGCTCGAAGCGGACGGGCGGCGTGCAGATTCCGTTCATCCCCTGCCGGGCTCGGTCGAGGGATTGTCGCGGCTGGTCCAGATCATGATCGTCGAGATCGACCGGTGGACGCGGGTCGAAGGGGTCGGGCAGGTCTGGCTTGCGCACAACCGCCGCGAGGGCCGCACCACGGCAAAGCCGCAGGCCCGCCGGTTGCTGCCGCTGCCCGACAGCTATCTGCGCAAACTGTCCGAGGCGGACTGGCCGGGGCGGTCCCTGCCGCTTTTCCGGATGGATCCCGACCGGCTGATGTCATGGCTGGTGCAGCAGCGGCTCTTCGTGGTGATCTACCGCGCGCTGGCCGAGGCTCTGGCCAGCGAACACGCCTCGCGGCTCGCTGCGATGCAGGCCGCCGAGCGCAACATCGAAGAGCGGCGCGATGACCTGCGCCAGCTCTACCGCCTCCGGCGACAGGAGACGATCACCCGCGAACTGCTGGACGTCGTGTCGGGCTACGAAGCCGTCAGCTCGGCCGACTGAGCGGTTCCGCGCCGTCTGACGACTCAGCGCTCCCTCATCTCAGGCGCGACCCGTCCTACGCGGGCGACGCTGAAAAATGCGCTTGATTCTTGCAGCAGCTTTTACCCTTGGCGCAGAATGGCTCTCTCGCCATGTATCCGTCGTCGCATGGTCTTGCAGGAGGGTGGCGGTGGGCGATGGGAAGCACGCGGGCATGGGCGCGCTGGATCACGAACACGGCGTGGCATTCAGAGTTTGGGCGCCAAACGCGGAGTCAGTTCACGTAACTGGCGATTTCAACGATTGGGATGACGAAGCGACGCCACTGGAGCGCGAGGGTGGGGGCTACTGGTACGGCGACGTTGCCGGGGCGACGGCCGGTCAAGGCTACAAGTTCGTCATTGGTGCGCGTGGTGAAAGATTCGCACGGATCGATCCTTACGCTCGCGCCGTTACGAGCTCCGTCGGCAACGGCATCATCGTATCCCGCGCCCACGAGAAGCACGACTTCGAGATGCCGCCCTGGAATCGCCTCGTCATGTACGAGATGCACGTCGGGACCTTTCACCGGACGCAGGACAACGAGGTTGGCACCTTCGAGGATGCGATCCGCAGACTCGACCATTTGAAGAAGCTCGGCGTCAGCGCTGTCCAGGTGATGCCGGCGATGGAGTTCGCCGGCGACGTCTCGCTCGGCTACAACCCTGCCCATATATTTGCCATCGAATCCAGCTATGGAGGCCCCGAGGCCTTCCGTAACTTCATTCGCGCTGCGCATGAGGCCGGGATCGCGGTGATTCTCGACGTCGTCTACAATCATTTCGGTCCCTCAGATCTCGACCTCTGGCGATTCGACGGCTGGGGAGAGAGCGACAAGGGAGGTATCTACTTCTACAACGATTGGCGTTCCAACACACCCTGGGGCGACACCCGTCCGGATTACGGCCGCCCGGAGGTGCGCCAGTTCATCCGCGACAACGCACTCTTCTGGCTGGACGAGTATGGCCTCGACGGCCTCCGGTTCGACATGACGCTCTACATGCGCACGGTAAAGGGTGACGAGAACGATCCGGAAGACGCACTGGAGGACGGCTGGTCGCTGATGCGCTGGATCAACGAGGAGGTGCGCGACCGCTTCCCCGGCCGCATTATTATCGCCGAGGATTTGCGCAACCAGGACATTCTCACTGCGGCGCCCGCGGATGGCGGGGCTGGCTTTGGCGCTCAGTGGGATGCCGAGTTCGTGCACCCGATTCGAGCAGTATTGGTTGCCCAGGATGACGCCCGCAGGGACATGGGAATGGTGGCTCGTGCCCTGTCGCACGCCTACAATGGCGACCCCTACCAGCGCGTCGTGTACACCGAGTCGCACGACGAAGTGGCGAACGGCAAGGCCCGCGTCGTCCATGAGATCGCACCGGGCGATCCCTCGCACTGGGCGGCGCAGAAACGCTCAACACTGGGGGCGGCGCTGACGCTGACAGCGCCGGGCATCCCGATGTTGTTTCAGGGGCAGGAGTTCCTTCAGGGAGAATGGTTCCAGGATACAGTTCCGCTCGACTGGGACCGATCGGAAGAGTTCCATGGCATCATCCGCCTTTACCGCGACTTGATCCGCTTTCGCCTTGATCGCATGGGCGTCACCGCCGGCCTTGGTGGAAGGCACATCGCCTTGACTCGCATAGACGAAGATCAGAAGGTCGTCGCCTACCGCCGTTGGCACGAAGGCGGGCCCGGCGACGACGTGATGATCGTAGCGAACTTCAGTCATGAGCCGAAACGACCGTATCGGGTCGGCTTCCCTGAAGCTGGGCATTGGGTGCTCCGGCTCAACAGTGACTGGAAGGGTTACAGCGATGACTTTGCCAACTTTGAGAGCGCGGACGTGACCGCCGAGGCGGAACCCTTGGACGATCTGCCCGCCTCGGCCGGGGTGGCCATCGGCTCATACAGCCTCCTGATTTATTCCAAGGACCCGCAACGAGAATAGATCTCCGCCGCGCAGCGAACATAGCAAGGCTTCCATCGTCAGCCGATAGCTCCGCCACGGCGGTCGTCCGCGATGCGAGCGCGTCGGCGAGGCGGCTTCAGGACCGCCCACTCCAAGTCCGTAAGGCCGCTTGGCAAGCGCACCCCTCGCGCGCAAACGCCTTGCCAATGATATCAGGCGACATACTGCGCCTTGAGGGCCAATTCGACACATCGATGATCGCAACGGACTGACATCATTCAATGTTTTCGATCAGACGCTTACAGCCAGAGCCGTTACCGACCTCTCGACCGGTGCCCGCGCCGATCGCGCAGCTTGATCCGGATCAATGCGCCAGGGGTCAAGGGTCAATACTTTCTGAACTACTCCCCTGCCGCCTCAGACCTGCTGGCTGAGAAAGTCTCGGGGGAATGGCGAGCCATTTGAGGACGTCCGATGCCCCGTCTCTTCCTCGTTTCCAATCGCAGTGGCCCACTCAATGATGCCAAGCCGGCGGCGCTGGTCCTGGACGAGATTTTCTACCTGCTGAACGTTCGTTTCCTGCACGCCCCGGTTTACACAGGCGTTGGCCTGCTCGGTAGTCGCGCGGTTCTGATCGCAATCGTCATCTGCATTGGCTTTCAAGTGCTGATCACGCATGCACCTTTCATGAACGTTCTTTTCGGCACCGAGCCCGCTCGATGCCGAAGCATGGCTGCGGTGCGCCGCCGCCGGTCTATTTGTGTTCGTCGCAGTCGAACTGGAGAAGTGGGCCTTTCGCCGCCAGCTGCGCTCGGGCACGGCTGCTGCCGAGGACAGCGAGCCGGGAAGCAAAAGGCGCAATCTCCGGTGACGGCCGGAGCGGCGAAACCCTCGCTCAGTCTGAACAGAAGGGCGCGCACCGTGAGGAGGAACCACGATGAACGAAGGCAATGCCCAAGGACCGAGCACTGCCCCGACTGCCCGGCTGAAGGCGGTGTTGTTCGATATGGATGGAGTCGTTACAGACACCGCGCAGGCGCACGCCGCCGCCTGGAAACGCTTGTTCGACGAGTTTCTGCGCGCCCGCGCGGCGGCAGGCGGCAACGAGTTCCGTCCGTTCGATCCGCAGCGTGAGTACCGGGAATTCGTCGACGGCAAGCCGCGGCACGCCGGCATCAGAAGCTTTCTTCGCTCGCGCGGAATCGATCTGCCCGAGGGCTCGCCCGAGGGCCCGCCCGACGCCGCGACCGTATTCGGGCTTGGCAGGCGCAAGCAGAATTACTTTCGGGCATGGCTCAACGACAATCGGGTTCGGCCATATCCGGGAACGCTGAAGCTCATCCACGACCTGCGCAAGAGCGGCACCAAGGCGGCAGTCTTCTCCTCAAGTCGCAACGCGGAAGACGTCCTGCGCAACGCCGGCGTGCTCGACCTGTTCGACGCCAAGGTCGACGGCAACGATTTGGCGGAACTCAGCCTGCGCGGCAAGCCGGATCCGGCGATGCTCCACGAGACAGCCTCACGGCTCGGCGTCAAGCCCGAACATGCCGCGATCGTCGAGGACGCCATTGCGGGCGTCGAGGCGGGCGCGCGCGGAGGCTTCGCCCTCGTGATCGGCGTCGACCGCGGAGGCTATGGCGATGCTTTGAAAGAGTCAGGGGCGCACATTGTCGTTGACGATCTGAGCGAATTGGTCGTCAGCAAGGATCACCGCATTGCCGTCAAGACCACCGACGGTTTACCGACCGTCTGGGATTGCGACCGGGAGCTGCGCGCGCGTCTATCCGGTCGCTCGCTGGCGGCCTTCCTCGACTACGACGGCACGCTCACGCCCATCGTCGAGGATCACACCAAGGCGTTTCTGGCCGATGACATGCGTGCCGCGATTGCGGAACTTGCCAAGTCTTGCAAGGTGGCGATCATCAGTGGTCGGGATCTTCAAATGGTCCAGAAATTGGTCAGGATCGAGACGATATTCGTTGCGGGAAGTCACGGCTTCGAAATCGCCGGCCCGGATGGATCGAGCGAACGCCTGGAGCGTGGCGTCGAGTCCCTGCCCAAGATCGATGAGGCGGAAAGGCGCTTGCACGAGAAGCTGTCCGACATCGCCGGCCACTCGGTCGAACGCAAGCGGTTCTCCATCGCCGTTCACTACCGCCAGGCCGCGGAAAAGGACGTGCCTCGGATAGAAGCTGTCGTCGACGAGGTGCTGTCCGCATGCGGCGGGCTCCGGAAAGGGCATGGCAAGAAAGTCTTCCGCATCCAGCCAGATCTGGACTGGCATAAGGGCCGTGCAGTGCTCTGGCTTCTGGAACGCTTCAAACGTGATGATCCAGACGTTCTTCCGGTCTATGTGGGGGACGACATCACCGACGAGGACGCATTTCGGGCGCTCGCGGGAATCGGCCTTACGATCGTCGTGCGCGATCATGAATCGCGCCGAACCGCCGCGGATTATGCGGTCGCGGATACGGGCGAGGTCAGGCGCCTGATTGATTGGCTCGCTGCGACGGCTGCCGAGATGCCAGATCGAAGGGAGCGGGGCGATGATGCCTGAGTCGCGCGACTGGTCGCTTGTCTATGAGGGCTATCGGCCCGAGCAGGAGGGATTACGCGAGGCGCTGTGCACGCTCGGCAACGGATATTTCGCGACGCGTGGCGCAGCCCCAGATACGCCGGCCGACGACATCCACTATCCCGGCACCTATCTCGCTGGCGGCTACAACCGGTTGGTGAGCGAGGTTGCGGGCCGCAACGTGGAGAACGAAGACCTCGTCAACATGCCGAACTGGCTGCCGCTGACGTTTCGTGTCGACGACGGCGCCTGGTTTCGCATCGACGATGTCGAGGTCCTGTCATTCCGTCAGGCGCTCGATCTCGGGCGGGGCGTGCTCGATCGCGACATCAGGTTCCGGGACAAGGCGGGCCGTACCACGCGATGGCGCGAGCGCCGTCTCGTCAGCATGGCCGATCAGCATCTTGCCGGCCTTGCGGTTGAATTGACCGCCGAGGACTGGTCGGGACGCCTCACGGTCCGCTCAGGCCTCGACGGGGGCGTGGTCAACAGCGGCGTGGCGCGCTACCGCGCTCTGGCCAGCAAGCACCTCGAAGTCCTCGAACTGGATCATCTTGGGACCGATACCCTCTTCCTGTGCTGTCAGACCAGCCAATCCCTGATCCAGGTCGCGCTGGCGGTGCGCACTCGTCTTTACCGAGGGGGGCGCGAATCCGAGGCGGAGTATCAGACGCAGACGCTGAACGATCAGATCTGGCAGGAGATCGCCTGCACGATTGAGCAGGGCGCTCCAGTCAGAGCCGAGAAGATCGTTGCGCTTCATACCTCGCGCGATTGGGCGATCGCCGAGTCGGGGCTCGAAGCGAAAAGAACGCTCGGTCATGCCGGCGGCTTCGACGATCTGCTCGCGGCCCATGAGATCGCTTGGCGGCATCTGTGGGATGATTGCGGCATCGAGCTTACGGACGGCACGGCTGAGGACACCGAGCTCAAGTTGCGCGTTCATATCTTTCACCTGCTGCAAACCGCCTCGCCGCACACCATCGATCTCGATGTCGGCGTCCCTGCGCGCGGATGGCACGGCGAGGCCTATCGGGGCCACATCTTCTGGGACGAACTGTTCATTTTCCCGTTTCTCAGCCTGCGCATCCCTACGCTTACTCGCGCGCTCCTGCACTATCGCTATCGCCGGTTGCCGGAAGCGCGGCGCGCAGCCCGCGCTGCCGGCTTCGAAGGGGCGATGTTTCCCTGGCAAAGTGGCAGCAATGGCCGAGAGGAAACCCAGCATCTCCATCTCAACCCGAAATCAGGACGGTGGAATCCCGACAACACCCACCGTCAGCGCCACATCAGTTCGGCGATCGCCTACAATGTCTGGCAATATTACCAAGCCACGGACGACCACGAGTTTATCTACGCCTATGGCGCCGAATTGTTTCTCGAGATCGCCCGTTTCTGGGCGAGCATCGCGACCTACAACGCCGCGATCGACCGCTACGAGATCAAGGGGGTCATGGGACCGGACGAATACCATACGGCCTATCCCGGCGCCGACCCGGAGGCCGAGGGCGGCATCGACAACAACGCCTACACCAACGTCATGGCTTCCTGGGTCCTCACACGATCCCTCGATGTCCTCGAACTTTTGCCCAAGACGCATTGCATCCAACTGTGCGAACGCATCGGCCTGGACCTCAGTGAGACCGAGCGCTGGTATGACGTCAGCCGAAAGCTTCGCGTGCCGTTCCACGATGACGGCATCATCAGCCAGTTCGAAGGCTATGAGAATCTCACGGAGTTTGATTGGGAAGGCTACCGTAAGAAGCACGGCGACATCCATCGGCTTGACCGAATCCTTGAGGCGGAGAACGATGACATAAACCGCTATAAGGCCTCCAAGCAGCCCGACGTGCTGATGCTGTTCTATCAGTTCACGGCCGACGAGCTCTATCTGATCTTTGAGCAGCTGGGCTATCCGTTCGAGCCCGCGAGCATCCCTAGGAACATCGATTACTATCTCGCCCGAACGTCGCATGGTTCGACGCTGAGTGGCGTCGCTCATTCCTGGGTGCTCGCGCGCTCGGACCGGTCGCGGTCATGGCGTCATTTCCAGCGTGCGCTCGATAGCGATATAGCAGACGTGCAGGGCGGCACCACCCCGGAGGGCATCCATGTGGGCGCCATGGCCGGGACCATCGACCTCATACAGCGCTGCTATATCGGCATCGAGATGCGAGCCAACACGTTGCACTTCGATCCCGCGCTACCCGATAACTTGCATCAGATCAAGGTGCGGCTGCGCTATCGCCGGCAAGTATTGGATATCGAGGTCGATCACGACACGCTGCGGATCGGCAGCCGATCGTTTACCTCCGTCCCGATCAAGGTGGCGTACCGGGGCCACTATCGGGACTTGGCGCCGGGCGAGGTTTGCCAATTCCGGCTGATCAAGCCTGAAGACCGTGATCGCGACGAGAACCGGGCCATGAGTGCCGCAAAGGAGGCGAAGCCATGAACGAACAGACCCCTGTGATCAGTTGGTTCTCGGACCTTGATCGCTCGGATACAGCGACTGTCGGCGGCAAGAACTCATCTCTCGGTGAGATGATCGGCAAGCTCAAGGAGGCCGGGATCAATGTGCCGGACGGCTTTGCAACGACGGCGGAGGCATACTGGAGTTTCCTCGAGGCCAACGACCTGACCGACCGCATCACCGCCAAGCTGGCCGAGTTGAAGGCGAGCGGAAGCAACCTGCCTCAGGTCGGCAAGGCCGTGCGCAAGATGGTCCTCCAGGCCACGTTTCCGGCTCCGCTGGAGGAAGCCATCGCGCGCGCTTACCGCGAGATGACGGAGCGCGCCGGCCGAAAGGTGACCAGCGTTGCCGTGCGCAGCAGCGCCACTGCGGAAGATCTGCCGGAAGCAAGCTTTGCCGGCCAGCTGGAGAGTTTCCTGAACGTCCGCGGGGAAAAGGCGTTGCTGGAGACTTGCAAGCGCTGCTACGCCTCGCTGTTCACCGACCGGGCCATCGCCTATCGCATCAACAACGGCTTCGAGCATATGAAGGTGGCCCTCTCGGTCGGGGTGCAGGCAATGGTCCGCTCCGACAAGGCCGGCGCGGGCGTGATGTTCTCCATCGATACCGAGAGTGGCTTTCCCCGCAGCGTTCTGATCAACGGTGCCTGGGGCTTGGGTGAGACCGTGGTTCAGGGCATGGTCGGGCCGGACGAGTACCATGTCTTCAAGCCGTTGCTGGACAACCCGGCGCTGCGGCCGATCATCGAGAAGACGCTCGGCAGCAAAGCCAAGAAGATGATCTATGCGACCGGAGGTCAGGCCACCTCCAAACTCGTTGACACTAGCAAGAAGGAGCGCGGCTCGTTCGTGCTGGAAGACGACGAGGTATTGAAGCTCGCGCGCTGGGCGTGCGCTATCGAGACGCATTACGGCCAGCCCATGGACATCGAATGGGCAAAGGACGGCGAGACCGGGGAGCTGGCGATCGTGCAGGCGCGCCCGGAAACCGTGCAGTCGCGCAAGGACGTGGGCACGCTCAAGACCTACCGGCTGAAGAAGAAGGGCCGTAGGTTGGTCTCCGGGCTGGCGATCGGAGATTCGATCGCAACCGGCAAGATCTGTCGCCTCAAGAGCGCAGCGGAGATCGGCCAGTTCAAGTCGGGTTCCGTTCTCGTGACGGGCATGACCGATCCCGACTGGGTTCCGATCATGAAGAAGGCATCCGCCATCGTGACCGACCAGGGCGGCCGCACCAGCCATGCCGCGATCGTCAGCCGCGAGCTTGGCCTCACCGCCATCGTCGGCGCCGGAAACGCGACCACGACGCTCAAGGAAGGCGGCGAGGTGACGGTCTCCTGCGCAGAAGGCAGCGAGGGACATGTCTATTCGGGTGTCGCCGACTTCGAGGTGCGCGAGATCGGCATCGCCGACATCCCGAAAACTCGCACCAAAATCATGGTGAACCTGGGCAACCCGGCGGCCGCATTCCGCTGGTGGCTGCTGCCGACCGACGGTGTGGGGCTCGCCCGCATGGAGTTCATCATCGGGAATCTGATCAAGATTCATCCCATGGCGCTGGTACGCTACGACAAGCTCGAGGACAAGGAGGCCCGCCGGCAGATTGCCGAGCTGACCCACGCCTACAAGGACAAGACCGAGTACTTCGTGGAGACGCTGGCGCGCGGCATGGCCCGGATCGCCGCGGCGCACCATCCCAACCCCGTGATCGTGCGTATGAGCGACTTCAAGACCAACGAATATGCCCAGCTGATCGGCGGCGCCGCCTTCGAGCCGAAGGAGGAAAATCCGATGCTCGGCTGGCGCGGAGCGAGCCGCTATTACAGCGAGGGATACCGCGAGGGCTTCGATTTGGAATGCCGTGCGGTGCGTTTCGCGCGCGAACAGATCGGCCTCGACAACATTGTCGTCATGATCCCCTTCTGCCGTTCCATCGAGGAGGCGGACAGTGTGCTCAAGGTGCTGTCGGAGAACGGGCTCATTCGCGGCCGCAACGGGCTTGAGGTCTACGTCATGGCCGAAGTCCCCTCCAATATCATCCTGGCCGAGGATTTCGCCGAACGGTTCGATGGCTTCTCCATCGGTTCGAACGATCTGACCCAGCTCATGCTCGGCGTCGACCGCGACAGCGCTGCCCTGAGCGCGCTGTTCGACGAGCAAAACAAGGCGGTGACGGTCGCCATCGCCGACCTGCTCGCCAAGGCGCGCAAGAGCGGAACGCACACCGGCATTTGCGGCCAGGCGCCGAGCGACCATCCCGAATTCGCAAGCTTTCTCGTTGAGCACGGCATCGATTCGATATCGGTGAGCCCCGACAGCTTTCTCGCTGTAAAGCGTGTGGTCGCACAGGCGGAACGCGAACGCGACGCCGGAAAGGGGAATGAGCGGTCAAGCCGCACGTGAGGCGACCGGATGAAACCTGCCATCCCGGAGATCAGGCGGCGGTCGTTGATGGTGCGAGCCCGACCCATTGACGCGGATGCCCGAGCCGGGTTTTTCTTCCCGGGTCCTGGCGTTCGGGGAGTGCGCCATGACGGAACGCAACGATAGCGACGGATCTCCCGCGACGCTGCAGGCGCTCACGTGCGATCTCGCCTCCGGAGGCGATCGTGATGCGTTGGTTGCGGTTGGCGGCGATAAGGTCGGGCGGGTCAGTTTCCGCGTCCTGGCTGCGGAGGTCGAAGCCCTTGCGCGCATGCTATCCCGCAGGGGTATCCGAGAGAACGACCCGGTGGTTCTCTGTGGCCCCGGCGGCGCCGATTGGATCGTCGACCGCGCGATCCTGTTCTATACCTCGGGCACAACCCGACCGCCCAAGGGCGTGCCACTCACGCATCGGAACATTGCCTTTCAGATCGGCGTGATTGCCGAGGCTGGCTAAGACATCCAAGCCGCAGCCAACAAGCCGCCCAGGTCCCTGACCCTGGCGTCTTCTTTGCGTCCGGAGGCGGGCCCGGACGGGCGAGGCCCCGGCCACCACCGTCCCCGCACGCCGGCGGGCCGTCAGCGGTCCTCGCCGCCCTCGAGGCAGGGCACGCAGAGCGCGGTCGCCGGGTCGAGGCGCAGGCGGGCCAGGGCGATCTCCTCGCCGCAGCGCAGGCAGTCGCCGTATTCGTCGGTCTCCAGGCGGCGCAGCGCGGCGCGGATCCGCTGGCCGGCGGCGAGGCGCCGCTGCTCGGTCGCCATCGCCATGGCCTGCTGCTGCATTGCGTCCATGCGGCTGAGGCGGCCGACGCTCTGCTGGTCGAGCTCGACCGGCCGGCGGCTGTCGCGGGTCGCGGCGCCCTGGCTCTCGAGCTCGGCCAGCCGCCGCTCGAGCTCCGCCTTGAGGTCTCGCAGGTCTCCGTCGCTCAGCATGATGCGTCTCCTCCGGTCCCGGCGGCGGCTCAGGCGGCGTCGTGGAGCTGTGCCAGGATCCGGCTGTGGAGGAGGGCGTCGGCGGGATCGAAGAGGACGAAGCGGACCAGCCTCACGGTTGTCAGGTGCTGCAGCTCGTGGAGCACCGTCGAGAGCGCGATGCGCGCCGCCGCCTCCATGGGAAAGCCGAAGGCGCCGGTCGAGATCGCCGGGAAGGCGACCGAGACGATCCCCTGCTTCTCGACCAGGTGCAGGGCGTTGCGGTAGCAGGCCGCCAGCAGGCCGTCGGCCGGCTCGTCGCGGCCATGGACCGGACCCAGGCAGTGGATCACCCAGCGGTTCGGCAGGCGGTGCCCGCCGGTGATGACGGCCTGACCCGGCCGGATCGGCGCGAGCGGCCGGCATTCCTCCTCCAGCCCGGGACCGGCCGCCCGGTGAAGGGCGCCGGCGACGCCGCCACCGCTGCGCAGCTCGGCATTGGCGGCGTTGACCACGGCTTCGACGTCCGGCTGGGCGGCGATATCGCCGGCGATGCACTCGACGGCCACGCCGCGGTGGGTGCGCTGGGTCATGGACGTGCCTCCTCTCCGGGGGAGCCCCCCGCTTCAGGTCTTCGGGGCGCGGCCGCTTACCGGCGCTGCAGCGTGTCGCCCTGGTCGATGGTGCGCAGCGGCGTCAGGGTCTCGGGGCGCAGGCGCAGGGCCAGGGGGCGCTTGCCGTCGCGCTGGCCGATCTCCGCGAAGACCAGCAGCGGCGCCAGCGTCCGGTCGAGGCCTTCGGGATCGGGCGTGAAGTCGAGCAGCGCGCCCAGCCTTCGGCCGAGCCGGCCGGCGGTCGCCAGCACCGCCGATTCCGACCGCTCGAGCCGGTGCGCCAGCTCGGGCAGCGTGGCGGCGCCGTCCGGCAGGCGGATGAGCAGGAGGAGCAGCGCCATCGACTGCTTCGTCATCTCGGCCTGGAGGACCTGGAGCGCCTCGTCGTACTCCGCCTCGCTCGGCACGCTGCCGGTCCGTTCGGCGCGCAGCTGCTCGATGCGCCGGTCGAGCAGCTCCTGCAGGGCGGCGACCGCCTCCTCGACCGTCGGGGCGCTGCACTCCTCGATCTTGCGCATCCCCAGGTAGGCGATGGCGTGGCAGGCGCCGCCGCGCTTGCCGGCGATGATGCGGTAGCGGTGGTGCTGCAGGTCGACGCGCTCCGGCGCCCCCGCTTTCGTCGCTGCTGTGGCCAAGTCAGGCTTCTCCTTTTCTCGATGCGTCGGGTCGCCTTGCGCGGCCGCCTCGGGGCCGTGGGACCGACCGGTGGACTTCCCGTCCCGGGCCGCCGCGGGGTGGCGGCGGCGGGGCGTCGTCCAGTCGGACGGCGCGGGAAGTGTCGCTCTTGATACAAACAAGTCCGGAGGTTCCCCGAAAGGTCCCTTGCCGGCCGCGAAACCCGCGGCGGCGCAGGCCGCCGCCATCCGGGCCGCTAGCGGAAGAGCATGACCGGAATCTTGCAGGACCGCAGCATTTCGGCCGTGGTCGAGCCGATGATCAGGCTGCGGATCCGCGAGTGGCCGTAGGCTCCCATGACCAGCAGGTCGATGGCCTGCTTTTCGACCGTCTCGGCGATCACCGTCTCGGGATCGCCGTCGATGACCATGCCCTCGACCGCGTAGCCGCCGGCCTCGAGCAACGCCTGTGCGTTGCCGAGGCGCTTTCTCGTGTTCTCCGAGTCGGGGCCGACGGTCACCAGGCTGCACCGCAGACCCGAGAAGAGGCGGCTGCGGGCGACGGTGTCGACCGCCTTCATGCTGCTGGTGCCGCCGTCGTAGGCGATCAGGAAGCGCTCGATCGGCTTGAAGGCACGGGCGGCCACGAGTAGCGGCCGGCGGCTGGAACGGGCGACGCGCTCCAGGTTCGAGCCGAGATGCAGCCGGGCGAAGTCGGCGGCCTCGCCGCGCTTGCCGATGACGACGAGGTCGGCCTCGGCCTCGCATTCGGCGACGGCCTCGACAAGGTCGCCGATGCGCAGGCGGGTCGTGACCTCGGTGACGCCGGCGGCGGCGATCTTGGCCTTGGCGTCCTCCAGGATCGCCCGTCCGCGCTTCTGCGCCAGCTTGCCGCGCTGCTCGTCGAGTGTCGCCAGCTCCTCCAGCAGGGCGGTGCGCGCGCCGAGCTTCAGGCTGCCGCTGAGGTCGGCCGGCGGGCTGCCGGTCTCGCGGCGTCCGATGACGTGCAGGATTTCGACCGCCGCGCCGGTCCGCCCGGCGACCCAGGCGGCATGGTCACAGACGCTGTGCGAGTAGAGCGAGCCGTCGATGAGGGCGATCAGCTTCGTCAATCTTCCTCTCCTAGTGGCCCAAGAGCTTCTCGAGCGCGCCGGGCTTGTCGTGCAGCGCCAGTCTGTCGACGATCGTCTCGCTCGCCTGGTTCAACCCGACGATCTCGACCTCGGCACCCTCGCGTCGGAACTTAAGCACTATCATATCCAGCGCGGTGACGCTCGAAATGTCCCAGATATGGGCGCGGCCGACGTCGATGGTGACCTTCTCCAGGACCTCCTTGAAGTCGAAGGAGGCGGTGAAGGCCTCGGCCGAGGCGAAAAAGACCTGGCCCTCGACGACGTAAGTTCGGGCCGTGCCGTCCGCCGAGAGGGTTGAGGTGACCCGGAAGATTTGCGCGATCTTCCAGGCGAAGAAGATGCCCGACAGCAGCACCCCGACGAGCACGCCGATCGCCAGGTTGTGGGTCAGGACGACGCAGACGACGGTGGCGAGCATGACGATCGAGGAGCTGCGCGGGTGGTGCCGGAGGTTGCGGATCGACGACCAGCTGAAGGTGCCGATCGCGACCATGATCATGATCGCGACCAGGGCCGCCATCGGGATGCGGCTGACCCAGTCGCCCAGCACGACGATCATGAACAACAGGTAGACGCCGGCGGCGGCGGTCGAGAGGCGGCCACGGCCGCCGGATTTCACGTTGATCATCGACTGGCCGATCATGGCGCAGCCGGCCATGCCGCCGATGAAGCCGGTCGCCGTGTTGGCCAGGCCCTGACCGACGCACTCGCGGTTCTTGTCGCTCGGCGTGTCGGTCAGCTCGTCGACGATGGTCGCCGTCATCAGCGATTCCAGCAGGCCGACGGCGGCGACCGCCGCCGAGTAGGGCAGGACGATCAGCAGCGTCTCGAGGGTGAGCGGAATGTCCGGAATCAGGAAGATCGGCAGCGTCGAGGGCAGCTCGCCCATGTCGCCGACGGTGCGCAGGTCGAAGCCGAAGTAGAGGGCGGCCGCGGTCAGGGCGACGATGCAGACCAGCGGCGACGGGATCGCGCGGGTGATCAGGGGGAAGAGATAGATGATCGCGAGCCCGGCGGCGACCATCGGGTAGGTCAGCCAGGGCACGCCGACGAGCTCCGGCAGCTGCGCGATGACGATCAGGATCGCCAGCGCGTTGACGAATCCGATGATGACCGAGCGCGACACGAAGCGCATCGCCGAGCCCAGGCGCAGGAAGCCGGCGCCGATCTGCAGCAGGCCGGCGAGCACGGTGGCGGCGAGCAGGTACTGCAGCCCGTGCTCCTTGACCAGCGTCACCATCAGCACGGCGGTCGCGGCGGTCGCGGCGGAGATCATGCCCGGCCGCCCGCCGGCGATGGCGACGACCACCGCGATCGAGAAGGAGGCGTAGAGCCCGACCTTGGGATCGACGCCGGCGATGATCGAGAAGGCGATGGCCTCGGGGATCAGGGCGAGGGCCACCACCAGGCCGGCCAGCAGATCGCCGCGGATGTTGCCGACCCACTGGTCGCGATAGGCGTAGAGCGCGTTCATCTGGTCTCCGGGCAATGGCGGCGCGCGACGAGGGGACCGGGTCCCTCCGCGACGGGCATTGCAGGGTCTTGGAAGGTCTGACCGGCGGGTCGGCGGCCGGCGGAGCCACCCGGAGTCGCACCGGGTCCATTCGAATGGCGCAGTCATACGCCCGGTTATGTTGCAATGCAACATAAAGCAGGGGAGATGCCTGAACGATACCAAAGCGGTCATTGGTTCGATGCCGCGAGGACGCGCCATTGCAATCTGGCGCGGGCTAAGCATCATGGGGCGCTGCTTCCGCTGCGAGCCGAACCAATCGGCGCGGCCCCACCAGACAGCGAGTCCGATACTTCATGCCAAGCTCCCGCTCCAAGACGCAGAGCGCCGACTTCGTCATCGTCGGCGCCGGCTCGGCCGGCTGCACCCTGGCCAACCGCCTGTCGGCCGACCCGGCCGCCGAGGTCCTGCTGCTCGAGGCCGGCGGCTGGGACCGCGACCCCCTGATCCACGTGCCGCTCGGCTGGGGCAAAATCCTGCAGAAGCGGCTGCACGACTGGATGTACTTCAGCGAGCCCGAGGACAGCGTCGATGGGCGCCGGGTCGAGTGCGCGCGCGGCAAGGTCGTCGGCGGCTCCTCCTCGATCAATGCCATGGCCTACGTGCGCGGCAACCGGCGCGACTTCGACCGCTGGGCCGCGGCCGGACTGCCGGACTGGTCCTACGCGCAGCTGCTGCCCTACTTCCGTCGGCAGGAGAGCTGGGCCGGCGGCGCGGACGCCTGGCGCGGCGGCGAGGGCCCGATCGGCACGCAGTTCTGCCGCTACCAGGACAGCCTTGTCGACGCCTTCGCCGCGGCCGGGCGCGAGGCCGGCCACGGCTGGACCGAGGACTACAACGGCGCCGAGCAGGAGGGCTTCGGGCGCCTGCAGATGTCGATCCGCAACGGCCGCCGCTGCAGCGGCGCCACCGCCTACCTGCGCCCGGCCCTGGGCCGCGCCAACCTGACCGTCGAGGTCAAGGCGCTGGTCACGCGGGTGCTGTTCGAGGGCGACCGGGCCGTCGGCGTCGAGTACGTCAAGGAGGGGCGGGTCGTCACCGTGCGCGCCGGGCGCGAGGTGATCCTGGCCGGCGGCGTCATCAACTCGCCGCAGCTGCTGATGCTCTCGGGCGTCGGCCCGGAGCAGGAGCTGAAGCGCCACGGCCTGGAGACCCGGGTCGCGCTGCCCGGCGTCGGGCGCAACCTGCAGGACCACGTTTCGGTGATCCTGATGTACGAGCGCAAGGAGCCGGGGCCCTTCCACCGTATGATGCGCTACGACCGCATCGCCCGCGAGATGGGCCGCGCCTACCTGTTCGGCAGCGGCTTCGCCGCCGACGTGCCGGGCGGCATCACGGCCTTCCTGAAGAGCCGCTCGGGGCTCGAGGTGCCCGACGTCCAGCTGTTGATGACCGCGGCGCCGCTCGGCGCCTGGCCCTACTTCCAGCCCTTCAAGGCACCCTTCGCCGACGGCTTCGCCTGCCGCGTGGTGATGCTGCATCCCGAGAGCCGGGGCAGCGTCACCCTGGCCAGCGCCGACCCCGGCGAGCTGGCGATCATCCGCCAGAACTTCCTGTCGACCGAGGGCGACTGGCGGTCGCTGCGCGCCGGCTTCGACCTGGCCCGCGACCTGGCCGCCCAGCCGGCGCTCGCGCCCTACGTCAAGGCCGAGATCGCGCCGGGCGCGGCCAAGGCTTCGCGCGAGGAGATCGACGCCCACATCCGGCGCACATCGATCACGGTGCACCACCCGCTCGGTACCTGCCGCATGGGTCCCGAGGGCGATCCCGACGCGGTCGTCGACGCCGCGCTGCGGGTCCGCGGCCTTGAGGGCCTGCGCGTGGTCGACGCCTCGGTGATGCCGGACCTGACCAGCGGCAACATCAACGCCCCGATCGTGGCGATCGCGGAGAAGGCGGCCGACCTGATCCTCGGCCGCAGGCCGCTCGCCGCCGAGGATCCGGCGGCGCGGCGCGAGAGCGCGGCGGCCTGACGCCTGAAGGCTAGTCGGCGGCCTGCTGCGGGAAGACTACTCGGCGGCCTGCCGCCGCGCGTAGCCGGCCGGCAGGCTGTCGACGAAGAGGCTCTGGTGCACGTCGCTCAGGTGGTCGTGCATCAGGCTTTCGGCGCGCTGGCAGTCGCGCGCGGCGATCGCCTCGACGATCGCCTTGTGGAAGCTGGCGTGCTGCGCCTGCCGCTTGAAGCAGTGGCCGTTCTCGCCGAAGCGGGCCAGGGCGGAATCCTGCATCGCCCGGCCGACCCCCTCGTGCAGGGTCACGAAGAGGGAGTTGCGCGACAGCTCCGCGATCCGGCGGTGCAGGGCCGCGTCGGCCTGCTGGTAGCCGACGTGGTTGTCGGCCCTGGCGGTGCGCTCGGCCAGCTCGCGCAGCTCCTCGACCTCGAGTCGCGAGGAGCGGATCGCGGCGAGGCGGGCCATGACCGGCTCCAGCGCCAGGCGCAGCTCGATCAGCTCGACGGGATTGGCCAGGTCGAAGGGCAGCAGCGCGGCGGCCTCGGGCCCTGCGCTCGCTCCGCCCGCGGCCGGCGCGGCCTCGCGGCCGACCACGAAGGTGCCACGCCCCTGGTGGCGCAGGATCCGGCCCTGGGCCTCGAGCTCGGCCAGGGCGCGGCGCAGGATGCGCCGGCCGACGCCGAAGGTCTCCGACAGCTCGCGCTCGGTCGGCAGCCGCCCGCCGACATCGAGGGCGTCGCTCTCGATCAGCTGCAGCAGCGCCGTCAGCGTCTGTTGATAGCGGTCCGTTGCCACTCCGCGAATCCCACGATGAGGGCCCCGGCACGAACCGGCTGCCCGACGGCGTCCCCCCGGGCGGCGTTCGTATGGTGCCAGGGGAGAACCAATGGTCGAATTAGGAGTCCGAAATGTACGGTAGCCGGGGGCGAATCGCAAGGTCCCGGGATCGCCGGGGCGCACGGTCCGCAGGCCGGACCGTACGGCGGCCCGCCTGAACGCCCGGCGACCGGCCGCGATTGACATGCCTTGGGCCATTGGTATCATCCTTTGGCGAAGCTCCGCACTAGCGGAACCAATCGCGCAAACGTGACGGGGCGCCGAGGCGGCAGTTGCCTGCCGGCCGGCTCGTCGTCGCGAACGCCGGAAAAGGCGACGGTCAAACGACGACAGAGGAGGTTGGAATGGGCGCAGCTACGGGTAGGTGGGGCATCGCGGCAGCGGCCCTGGGTCTGGCGGTCGGTACGATGGCGGCCGGCACGGCCTTGTCGGCCGAGGTCAAGAGCATCGCGGTCCTGGTGCCGGAGCAGGGCACCGACTACGGCTGGAACCAGCAGGGCGTCGAGGCGGCCAGGGCGACGGCCGAGAAGTTCGGCCTGGAGTTCATCCCGGCCGAGGGGCTGGGCTACGGCGATGTGCGGCCGACCCTGCGCGAGCTTTCCGAGGAGGGCGCCAGCCTGTTGATCGCCCACGCCAGCGGCTACAACACCTCGGCGCCGGAGATCGCCGCCGAGACCGGCACGCCGGTCGCCATCGTCGACCGTCCCGACGCGCTCCAGGAGGGCCTGGTCGCCGACTACACCCTCTACGGCCACGAGGGCGCCTACCTGGCGGGCCAGATGGCCGCGTTGATGACGCGGACCGGCACCGTCGGCATCGTCGTCTCGGGCGAGCCGCCGTCGTGGAACGCCCAGTCGGCCGGCTTCGCCCAGGGCGTCACGGCGACCAAGCCGGACGTCAAGATCATCTACGCCGTGATCGGCCCGGCCGCCTACGCCGACGCGGCCGGCGGCCGCCGCGTCACGGAGTCGGTCATCTCGGCCGGCGCCGACATCATCTTCGGCCAGGGCAACGGCTCGAGCTTCGGCATGATGGAGGCGGTCGAGACGACCAAGGCGACCGACGGCGGACAGGTCTGGTTCATCGACGTGATCGGCGACAAGTCCTCGATCGACAAGGGCAGCCTCCTGACCTCGGTGCTGTGGAACATGGAGCCGGTCTACTCGGCCATGGTCGAGGACCTGCAGAACGACACCTTCGGCACCAAGCACTACAAGATCCAGGTCGCCGACGGCTCGGTCTCGCTGCTCGAGACCGACAACATCCCGGCCGAGGTCTGGTCGCAGGTCTCGGCGACCCGCGACAAGTTCGTCGACGGCTCGATGACCCTGGAGCCGGTGACGGACGCCCAGG
Organism: Tistlia sp.; assembly: GCF_040905785.1. Lineage (NCBI taxonomy): Bacteria > Pseudomonadati > Pseudomonadota > Alphaproteobacteria > Rhodospirillales > Rhodovibrionaceae > Tistlia > Tistlia sp. Next base: position 24,797 of record NZ_JBBDQW010000027.1, on the reverse strand, counting down.
CGGTCCGCGCGCTGATGTCGAGCGTCGAGAGCAAGGACTGACGCGACGGCTGGATGGGGCGGGGCGCGAGGTGGCGGGTTTTCCGGCCCGCCCGCCTCGAAGCCCCGCCTGCGGCACCCCGGGCGGCTCGACCGCCGCGGGAACTCTGCTTCATGATGCCTTCCCCGATGGGGACCTGCTGCCGCACGCCGGGGGTGGTCGATGGTTGGTGAGCGTTCCCCAGGGAACGGGATGTCGAGCGAGATGTCGAAGGAGGACGCAGGCGGCGCGGTCGCGATCGCGCTCTCCGGCGTGACCAAGCGCTTTCCGGGCGTGGTCGCCAACGACCGGGTCTCCCTGAGCTTCCGGCGCGGCGAGGTCCACGCCCTGCTCGGCGAGAACGGCGCCGGCAAGTCGACGCTGATCTCGATCCTCTCGGGCATGCAGCAGCCGGACGAGGGCGAGATCAGCGTCGCCGGCCGGCCGGTGCGCATCGCCTCGCCGCGCGCCGCGCTCAAGCTCGGCATCGGCACGGTCTACCAGCACGTGCTGCTGATCCCCAGCCTGACCGTGCTCGAGAACCTAATGCTCGGCGGCGCCTGGTGGCGGCCGCTCGACCGGGCGGCGACGCTGACGCGCTTCACCGAGCTGAGCGCGCTGCTCTCGACCCGCCTCGACCCCGACGCGCCGGTCGGCCGCCTGTCGCTCGGCGAGCAGCAGCAGCTTGAGATCATGCGCGCGCTCTGGCACGGCGAGCTGGTGCTGATCCTCGACGAGCCGACCTCGATGCTGACGCCCCAGGGCGTGCGCGAGCTGGGCGCCGTCGTCGGGCGGCTGCGCGACCACGGCGTCGCCGTGGTCTTCATCACCCACAAGCTCGGCGAGGCCTACGCCCTGGCCGACCGCATCACCGTGCTGCGGCTCGGCCGCGTCGTCGGCGAGCTGGCGCCCGAGCAGCTCCGCGACGCCACCGAGCAGCAGGTCATCGAGGCCGTCATCGGCTTCATGTTCGGCCGCGACGAGCAGGCCGCCGAGCTCGAGGAGACGCTGGCCGGCGAGGCCGAGGCCGCGACTCGCCGCAGCCTCGATCGCAGCGGCCCGCCGGCCCTGGTCCTGACCGGCGCGGCGACCCGGGGCGAGCGCGGCGAATGCCCGCTGCGCGAGGCGACGCTGGAGGTCTGGCCCGGCGAGATCCTCGGCATCGCCGGCGTCGACGGCAACGGCCAGAAGCACCTGGCCGAGGCCCTGGCCGGCCAGCGCGCCTTCGCCGCCGGCTCGATGGTCCTGGACGGCCGCGACATCACCGGCCTGGAGGTCGTGGCGCGCCGCGACGCGGGGGTGCGCTACATCACCGACGAGCGCCTGGGCGAAGGCACGTCGGCAGGCCACTCGGTGGCCGCCAACCTGGTGCTGAAGGAGATCGGGCGGCCGCCCTTCTGGAGTCGGGGCCTGACCCGCTGGGGTGCGATCCACGGCCATGCCCGCGCGCAGATCCAGGAGCACGACGTGCGTACGCCCTCGGAGCGGACCCCGATCGCCAAGCTCTCGGGCGGCAACATCCAGAAGGTCCTGCTCGCCCGCGAGCTCGATCCGGAAGCCCGCCTGGTGATCTTCAACAAGCCGACCTACGGTCTCGACCTGCAGAACACCAAGCTGGCGCGCGACCGGATCCGCGCCGGCGCCGGCACGCGGAGCGCGGCCTTGGTAGTGATCTCGAACGAGCTCGACGAGCTGCTCGAGGTCTGCGACCGCGTCGCGGTGATGGACGGCGGCAGGGTCAAGGGCACCGTCGAGAACGCCCCGGGCGCAGAGGCGGCGATCGGCCGCCTGATGATCGGCGCGGACGCCGCCTGATGTCGGATCGCGCGCTTCCCGCCTCCCGTTCCGCCTCCCGCTGGGGCGGCGTCCTGGTCACGCTCCTGCGCGTGCTGCTGCCGGTGCTGCTGGCGCTCGCCGCCGGCGGCCTGATCCTGCTGTCCTTCGGCAAGGACCCCTTCGCCTACTACGGCTATGTCGTCGAGCGCGGCCTGCTCAGTCCGACCGGCCTGGAGGCCTCGATCACGCGCATGGCGCCGCTGCTGCTGATCGCCGCCGGGCTGATCGTGGCCTTCCGCGCCGGCCTGTGGAATCTCGGCGTCGACGGGCAGTTCCTGCTCGCCGCCGTCTGCGTCGCCGCCCTGGCGCCCCCACTGGCCGGCCTGCTGCCCCATGCCTTGATGCTGCTCGTCTGCTTCGCGGCGGCGGCCCTGGTCGGCGCCGCCTGGTCGGCGATTCCGGCCTACCTGAAGGCGCGCCACGGCATCAACGAGATCATCTCGACCCTGATGATGTCCTTCCTCGGCGTCAGCCTCGCGAACGTGCTGATCAAGATCGTCTTCAACGACCCGACGACGACGGTGCCGCAGACCGAGACCCTGGCGGTCGCGGACCGCCTCGCCCGGCTCGGTGACACGACCGTGCACTGGGGCGTGCTGCTCGGCCTGGCGGCGGTGATCGGGGTCCACTACCTGATGAGCCGCACCGCGCTCGGCCTGAAGTTGCAGATCGTCGGCAGCAACCCGCGCACGGCGATCCACGCCGGCATCGACCTCAAGCGCCTGACCTTCGTCGCCTTCGCCCTGAGCGCCGGCCTCGCCGGCCTGGGCGGCGCCGTCGACCTGCTGGGCGTGCAGGGGACGATCCGGGCCGACTGGAATCCCGCCTACGGCATCGCGGTGATCCCGCTGATCTTCCTGGCCCGCTTCAACGGCTGGGCGGTGATCGCCTTCGTCTTCTTCTTCGCCGTCCTGATGATCGGCGGCGAGAGCGCGGCGCGGCGGCTCGGGGTGCCCAGCTTCTACGTCCTCGTCCAGGTGGCCCTGCTGATGCTCTTCTTCGCCGTCGTGGAGACCTTCGACCATGCCTGGCGCAAGCGGCGGGGGGCCTGAGCCGTGGAAGCGCTGCTGACCACCGTCTTCCTGGGATCGCTGCTGTTCGGGGCGGTCACCGCCGGCGTGCCGCTGCTGCTCGCCGGCCTGGGCGAGCAGATCTCCGAGAAGGCCGGCGTGCTGAACATCGGCCTCGAGGGCATGATGCTGTTCGGCGCCTACTTCGGCTTCGCGGTCGCCTACCAGAGCGAGTCCGTCGCGCTCGGCTTCCTGGCCGGCGGCGCCGGCGGCGTCGCGGCGGCGGCGGTCATGGCGCTGCTCTGCGTGCGGCTGGGCATGAACCAGATCGTCGTCGGCATCGCCATCACCCTCGGCGCCGAGGGGCTGACGGCGCTGCTCCACTACTTCCGCTTCGCGCGCAGCTACCCGCGCCTCGGGCGGATCGAGAGCCTGCCGGTGCCGCTGCTCAGCGAGCTGCCGATCGTCGGGCGCGCGCTCTTCGACCGCACGCTGCTGGTCTACCTGGCGGTGCTGCTGCCGTTCCTGCTGATCCTGGTGTTCCGGCGCAGCCAGTTCGGCCTGAACCTGCAGGCCGCCGGCGACAAGCCCGCCGCCCTCGACGCCGCCGGCGTCAGCGTGCTCGGCACGCGCGTCGCGGCGGTGCTGCTGACCGGCTTTCTCGCCGGCCTCGGCGGCGCCTACCTCTCGATCGTCGGCGGCGGCCTGTTCCTGCCCTTCATGACCGGCGGCGCCGGCTTCATCGCCATCGTCCTGGCGATGTTGGCGCGCGGCAAGCCGCTCTGGGTGCTGTTCGGCGCCTTCCTGTTCGGCGCCAGCCTTGCGCTGACCACGGCGATGCAGGTTGCCGGCGTCAACGTTCCGACCGACGTCATCCAGATGCTGCCCTTCGCCATGGTGATCCTGGTGCTGGTGCTCTTCGCGCGTCACGCCTACCTGCCGCCGGCCCTGGCCCAGCCCTATCACCGCGGGGAACGCTGAGGCCACGGGGACAGGGAACGCCGGGGCGGCGACACGGAATCGAATCGGAAAAGGGAGCGAAACCATGACCGACACGAAAGTCTACCTGCTCGACGGCGGCACGCTGGTGATCGACGGGTTCCACGCCTTCTGGAACCGCGGGCCGGGGGGCGAGCTGCGCTTTCCCTGCTACTCGGTGCTGGTCGAGCACGCCGACGGCCTCTACGTCTTCGACACCGGCTACGACCACGACCACGTGCAGCGCGTGCTGCCTTTCGAGAAGCCCCTGCAGACGCCGGAGCAGACGATCCCCGGAGCCCTGGCCAAGATCGGCAAGCGGCCGCAGGACATCGACTACGTCATCAACTCGCACTACCACTTCGATCACTGCGGCGGGAACAAGTACCTGACCGAGGCCTGCACGCTCTGCCACGCCGCCGAGCTGGAGGCCTGCAGCTGCCACCAGCCCTTCGAGCACCTCGGCTATTCCGACCTCAGCTTCGCGCCGGACCTGGCCAAGGAGAAGACCGCGGCCAAGGATGCCGCCGAGCCGGCGCTGGACATCTACACGCCGCGCTTCGAGACCCTGACCGGCGACCAGGAGATCGCCAAGGGCCTCTGGCTGTTCGAGACGCCGGGCCACACCGCCGGCCACTACTCGATGATGGTCGAGCTGGCGGGCCGCCGGCCGATGCTGTTCACGGCGGACGCCTGCTACAGCCAGAAGAACATGGACATGATGTGCATCTCGTCCTTCCACCTGGACCCGACGGCGAGCCTGCAGTCGATGCAGCGCTTGAAGGACCTGGCCGAGAAGCACGACGCCGAGCTGTTCTACTCCCACGACCCCGACAGCTTCGGCGACTACGTGAAGGCGCCGGGCCACTACTCGTGAGCGAGGGCGCGGCCGGCCGGGCGGGCCCGATCCAGCCCCGCCCGGTCGATCCCCGCCTAGGCGAGTGCCCGGTCGATGACGGCCTGGGCCGCCTCGACGCCGCGGCCGACCTCGGCCGGGAAGCCGAGCGCCTTGAGCGCGCCGCCCAGGGCCGCGACCGCGACCAGGGCATAGACCGGCTCGGCGGTCGGCCCCATGTGGCCGATGCGCAGCAGCTTGTGGAGCGTCTCGCCGCGGCCGATCGAGAGCATCACGCCGTAGCGCCGGCGCGCGGTCTCGACGATGGCGTCGTCGCTGAGCCCCTCGGGCACCTTGACCGCGGTGGTCGTCGGCGAGGCGATCGCCTCGCTCGCCGCCCAGAGCTCGCAGCCCAGCGCCCGGACGCCGGCCCGGCAGGCCTCGGCGGTCAGGGCGTGGCGCGCCCAGACCCGCTCGGGCCCTTCCTCGAGGTAGAGGTCGAGGGCGGCGTCGAGGCCGCCGATCTCGGCCACGGAGGGGGTGAAGGGGAAGGGCTGGTCGCGGCGCCAGGCGTTCTTCCAGTCCTTGAGGCTGAGGATCGAGGCGAAGGGACAGTCGGGATTGGCCTCCATGTGCCGCCAGGCCGCCTCGCTGACCGCGACGAAGGTGATGCCCGGCGTGCCGCCCAGGCACTTGCCCGGGCCGGTGATGAAGACGTCGGCGTGGCAGTCGGCCGGGTGGATGTCCATGCCGCCGAAGGAGGAGACCGCGTCGACGATCAGCAGGGCGCCGTGCGCCTCGACGATCCGGCCGATCTCGACCAGCGGGTTGAGCGTGCCCGAGGGCGTGTCGTGGTGCACGACCGAGACCACGGAGATGTCCGGCCGCTGCTTCAGCGCCGCCGCGACCGCGGCCGGGTCGATGGCCTGGTCGTAGGGCACCTCGATCTCGACCATCTCCTTGTGGTAGCGCGCCGACCAGTAGCCGAAGCCCTTGCCGTAGACGCCGGAGGCGAGGTTGAGCACGACGTCCTCGCGGCCGATCACCGAGGCGGCCGCCGCCTCGATGGCGACCGCCGGCTCGGCCTGGACGATCAGCGCCGGCTCGGGCCAGCGCAGCGCCGCCGCGCACTTGCGGGCGACCCGCTCGTAGAAGTCGAGGAACCAGGGGTCGTAGTCGTAGCCGAGCGGCCGGGCCATGGCCTGCAGCACCTCGCTGTAGCCCTGCACCGGCCCGGCGGTCAGCGTGATCACCGGCTTGCGGAGCGGTTCTTCGGACATGACTGTCTCCTTTCGGAATGTGCTTCAGTATCGTACAAGAATCTTCGTCATGATTCAACACTGACCAAATAAAATGCCAGGACATATCAAGTATTCGCTCGTGTTTTCGCGATGAAGACGCGCGCCTGCGACATCGTCATCGTCGGGGCCGGCTCGGCCGGCTGCGTGCTGGCGGCGCGGCTCAGCGAGGAGGCCGGCTGCCGCGTCGTCCTGGTCGAGGCCGGCGGGCCGGCCTGCGACCCCGACATCGCCGACCCGCTGAAGTGGCCGGCGCTGCAGGGCCGGTCCTACGACTGGGCCTACCGGACCGAGCCGCAGCGCCACGGCGCGGGGCGGGTCCACGCCTGGCCGCGCGGCCGCCTCGTCGGCGGCTCCTCCTGCCTCCACGCCATGGCCCACGTCCGCGGTCACCCGGACGACTTCGAAGCCTGGGCGGCCGCCGGCTGCGCCGGCTGGGGCTACCGCGACCTGCTGCCCTACTTCATCCGCAGCGAGCGCTCGCCCTTCGGTCCCTCGGCCTATCACGGCGACCGCGGCCCGCTGCACCTGCTGACCCCCGATCGGCCCCATCCGATCGTCGAGGCCTACTTGGCGGCCGGCGAGGAGCTCGGCCTCGAGCCGACGCCGGAGCACAACGGCGCGCGCATGGCCGGTCCGACCCTCAACACCTTGACCATCGAGGACGGCAGGCGGCAGAGCGTCGCCGACGCCTACCTGACGCCCGAGGTGCTGGCGCGGCCGAACCTGACGCTGATCACCGGCGCGCTCGCCGAGCGGCTGGTCCTGGACGCGCACGGCCGCTGCCGGGGCGTCGAGCTGCGGCGCGGCGATCGCCTCGAGAGGCTGCTCGCCGAGCGCGAAGTCGTCGTCAGTGCCGGCGCGATCGGCTCGCCGCTGCTGCTGCAGCGTTCGGGCGTCGGCGCGACCGAGGCGCTGCGGGTGGCCGGCGTCGCGCCGCGCCACGCGCTGGCCGGCGTCGGCGCCAACCTGCAGGACCACCTGCTGTCCGGCGGCAACCTCTACCGCGCACGCCGGCCGGTGCCGCCCTCGCGCTACCAGCACTCGGAATCCCTGACCTACGCCAATCTCGCCGGCTCGCGCGGCGCGCCCGAGATCGTCGCCGCCTGCGTCGTCGCCCCGATCGTCACCGAGGCCTTCGAGGCGCCGCCGCCCGGCTCGGCCTACACCCTGATGTTCGGCTTCACCCACCCGGCCAGCCGCGGCTCGGTGCGGCTGCGCTCGGCCGACCCGGCGGCGGCGCCGGCGATCGATCCCAACTACCTCTCGGAGGCGGCCGACCGCGAGCGCTACCTCGAGGCGCTCGACTTCGCGCGCGGCCTGGGTGCCGCGCGGGCGCTCGCGGACTGGCGCGCGGAGGAGCTGCTGCCGCGCCAGGCCGACCTCGGCTCGCGCGCGGCGCGCCTGGCCTTCCTCGAGCGCGCCGCCTTCACCCACCACCACCCGGTCGGCACCTGCCGGATGGGCAGGGGCGACGGGGGCGGAGACGCCGAGGCGGTGGTCGATAGCGACCTGAGGGTTCGCGGCCTGGCGGGCCTGCGCGTGGTCGACGCCTCGGTGCTGCCGACGATCACCACCGGCCCGGTCAATGCCGCGGTGGTGGCGATCGCCGAGCGCGCTGCCGACCTGATCGCCGGGCGGCCGCCGCTGCCGCCGGTGCGCCTCCCGGAGCAAGCGCTGCCATGACCCGGCAGGCCGGGATCTGCCTGTGGGCCGCCCTGCTGGCGGTGGCGCTCTCGGCCTGTGCCGGGGGCGAGCCGCCGGCGGCGATGGCGCCGCTCCGGCTCACGATCGGCAACGACACGGACCAGAGCCTGCGCTGCACGGCGGTGCTCGCGCACTTCATGAGCCAGGACCTGGGCGTCGTGGCGCCCGGCGCCCGCCTGTCGGTGCCGCTGCGGCGGGACTTCGCGAGCGGCGCCCTGGCGCTGGCGCCGCGCGAGGGCCGGGACGTGCCGCTGGAGAACCTGCTGTGCGGCTTGACCGGTGACTGGACGGGCAGCCGCGGCGAGCTGCCGCTGGGCGCCTTGCGCGCTGATCCCGCGGCAAGCTTCGCCGCGCGCTGCGGCCTCGCGGCCGGACGGGTCGCCTGCCGCGTCGAGGCCGTGAGGTAGGCGCGGTCGGCGCGTCGCCCTCCCGCCGTTCGCTCCCGCCTCGCTTCACCCCGAGCCTGTCGAGAGGCCGGCTCCGCCTGCTACCAGCGCACCATGCCGCCGTCGGCGACCAGGGTCTGGCCGGTGATCCAGTGCGCCTCCTCGGAGGACAGGAAGGCGATCGCCGGGACGATGTCCTGGGGCGTGCCGCGGGCCTTGATCGCCTGTAGCATCTCACAGAACTCGAAGGCGTCCTTGTGCGGGCTCTCCTGCACGCCTTCGGTGTCGGTCAGCCCCGGCGCCACGCAGTTGACCGTGATCCTGTCGCCGCCCAGCTCGGTCGCCAGCGCGCGCGAGAAGGTCATGACGCCGCCCTTGGCGGCGACGTAGTGCGCCATGTTCGGCGTGCCGGCGAAGATCGAGTTGGAGCAGAGCGAGACGATGCGGCCGTAGCCGCCCTTGCGCATCGCCTCGGAAGAGGCGCGGCACATCAGGAACAGGCCGTCGAGGTTGACCCGCAGGACCCGGCGCCACTCCTCGAAGGTCAGGTCGTTCCAGGCGACGAAGGGCACGATCGCCGCGGCGTTGACCAGCACGTCCAGCTTGCCGCAGCGCGCGAGGACGCTCTCGTGCAGCCGGGCCACCGAGTCGGGGTCGCCGACGTCGACGCCGACCGCGAAGCAGTCCTTGCCGGCCTCGGCCGCCTTGGCCTTGGCGCCGGCCTCGTTGATGTCGGCGAAGGCGACCGTCGCGCCCTCGCTGGCCAGGCGCAGGGCGGCCGCGCCGCCGATGCCCCTTGCCGATCCCGTGACGATGGCCACCCGGCCGTCGAACCTGCCCATGCTAGCCTCCTCGTTGAACTTTTCGTTGATCTTCTCGTGGATTCTCTTTGCCGGGTGCCGCCCTCAGCGCTTCGCCTCGACGACCTCCAGCAGGCGCTCGTACTCGCCGGCGACCTTCTCGTCCTCGCCCAGGATGCGGTCGCTGACCTCCTTGAAGGTCGCGTCCATGCGGCTCTTGTCCTCGGCGCTCAGCTGCAGGATCTCGCCGCCGTTGTCGAGCCAGGCCTGGTTGGACTTCTCGACGTTGGTGATGCCCCAGGGCAGCACGGCCTGCTCGGCGGCGCGCCCGGCCTCGCGGATCGCCTGTTGGACCTCTTCGGGCTGCGACTGGAACCAGGTCTCGTTGACCACCGCCACCGAGACGATCAGCGAAAACTGCAGGTCGGTCACGTACTTGGCGACGTCGTAATACTTGAAGGCGGTCAGGATCGGCATGCCTGCCAGCATCCCGTCGATGTTGCCGGCCTGCAGAGCCGGCACGACCTCGCTGAGCGGCAGCGGCAGCGGGCTGGCGCCGATCGCCGACATCGGCTGGATCTGCAGCGGCGAGGCGAAGGTGCGGATCTTCAGGCCCTCGAGGTCCTCGAGCGTCGGCGCCGGCTGCTTGGTCAGCACCAGGAAGGGGCTGTTGTAGATCGCGCCGATGATCCTGAGGTCCTTGTCGAGCGCCAGGGTCTCGATGTGGTCGCGGTAGTCGGGGTCGTGGATCACCCGCGCCAGGTGCTCGGGCGAATCGAAGATGCCGGGCGCGTCGAAGATCTGCAGCGTCGGCTCGGTGTTGACCAGGAAGGCGGTCGGCGTGATGAAGGATTCGATGGTGCCGAGCAGCACGCCCTCGGCCATGCGCGGGATCGTGCCGAGCTGGCTGGCCGGGTAGATCTCGGTCGTGATGCCGTCGCCGGCCCGCGCCGCCAGCTCCTCGGCGAAGACCTTCTGCCACTCGTGCTGGACGTCGTTGATGGTGGCGCTGGCCAGCTTCATGACGGTCTGGGCCTGAACCGGCAGAGCGAGAAGCCCGGCCGCGGCGAAGGCGGCCGCGAGCGTGCCGAGACGCCGGCGGGCGAGGAGCGGTGAGCCGAGGGGCATGGTCTGCTTCCTTTCGTTCTTGAGGGGCGCCGTCAGAGCAGCGCGGGGAGCCAGAGGGAGAGCGGCGGCAGGTAGGTGATGACCAGCAGGGTCGCGACCTGCACCAGAAAGAAGCCGAGGACGCCGCGGCAGACGTCCCAGATGTCGGCCTGGAGCACCGACTGGGCGACGAAGAGGTTGAGGCCGAAGGGCGGGGTGAACATGCCGATCGACAGGTTGACGGTCATGACGATGCCGAAGTGGATCGGGTCGATGCCGAGGTGCAGGACGATCGGCAGCAGGATCGGCGTCAGCACCAGGATCGCCGAGGTCGGGTCGATCAGGCAGCCGAGCAGCAGCAGGATCGCGTTGATCGCGAGCAGGAAGACGAGCGGCGAGAGTTCGGCCTGCTGGACCCAGGCGATCAGCGCCTGGGGCACGCCCTCGACGGTCAGGCACCAGGAGAAGAGGGCCGCCGCCGCGACTATGATCAGGATCTGGCCGGTCAGGTAGGCGGCGTCGGAGGCCGCCTCCAGGATCCCGCCCCAGCTCAGGGTGCGGTAGCCGTAGCGCGCCAGCAGCATGGCATAGAAGCAGGCGACGCCGCCGGCCTCGGTCGGCGAGAACCAGCCGAGGTAGATGCCGGCCAACACCAGGACCGGCATCGCCAGCGCGCCGGCGGCATGGACGCTCGCGCCGCGGAAGCCGAGGCGGCCGGCCGCGGCCATCTCGGTCGCGCCGCCCGCCGGCCCGAGGCCGCGCAGCCGCACCCAGAGGACGACGAAGGCCGCCATGGCCAGCGAGATCAGCAGCCCCGGCACGATGCCGGCGATGAACAGCTTGGTGATCGACTGCTCGCCGCTGGCGCCGTAGAGGATCATCGCGATGCTCGGCGGGATTACGATGGCGACCGAGCCGGAGGAGGCGATGAGGCCGAGCGAGAAGCGCTTGCCGTAGCGTGCCGCGAGGAGGTCGCCGTAGAGCGCGCGCCCGGTCGCCGCGACCGTCGCCGGGCTCGAGCCCGAGACGGCGCCGAGGATCGTCGAGCTGGCGATGGCGGTGACGCCCAGGCTGCCGCGCAGGTGGCCGGTGAAGCTCTGGATCCAGAGCACCAGGCGGTCCGAGACGCCGCAGCGGCCCATCAGCTCGCCGGCGAAGACGAAGAAGGGCACGGCCAGCAGGGCGTAGTTCTCGACGCCGCCGAAGAGGATCTGGTGAATCGCCACCGGCGGCACCGACATCACCGTCGCCATGGTCGCGACGGCGGCCGCGAGCAGCACCGAGAAGACAGGAAAGCCCAGCAGGAACAGCGCCACGGGCAGCAGGACCAGGGTCCAGGTCACGGCGCGCGCTCCGGTTCCGGGGCGCCAGCGTCGTCTGAGCGCGACGGCCGGACGGCCGCGTAGAGCGAGAACAGCGCGATCAGCAGGAAGCTGACGACGACCGCGGCGTGGGGGATCGCCATGGGCAGGCCGAGGGCCATCGAGCTCTGGCCGATCAGCATCAGCTTCTGCAGCACCGTCCAGGATTGCAGCGCGACGTAGCCCGAGAGCCCGGCGATCGTCAGGTGCTGGACGATCCGCAGCAGGCGCCGCGGGCCCGGCGGCAGCAGCCGATCGAGGATGTCGAAGCTCAGGTGCCCGCGCCGCGCCGTGGCCAGAACGGCGCCCAGGAAGACCAGCCAGACCATGGCGAACACCAGGATCTCGTCGGAGCCCTGGATCGAGCGGCCGAACAGATAGCGTCCCGCTGCGTTGGCGACGTTGAGCAGCACCATGGCGATCAGCAGGACGCCGAGCAGCTTGCGGAAGACCGAGCCGACTCTGTTCAGCACCTGCGTCATGCTCTCCCCCGGAAGGCCCGCGGCCGGACCGCTCAGCCCTCTTCCAGCGCCTTGCGCACCGCAACGAAGCGCTGGGCGCGCCTCGCTCGCAGCGACTGCAGGTCCTCGGGCGCGTAGTCGAACAGGCCGCCGCCGGTCTTCAGGCCGAGCCGCCCCGCCGCGGTGCGCTCGGCGATCACCGGTGGCACGTCCTGGCGACGGCTCAGCTCGGGATTCAGGTAGGAGGCGACGGACTGGTAGATGTCGAGGCCGGCCATGTCGAGCAGCGCCATGGGGCCGACGATCGCCAGCTTGTAGCCGATGCCCCAGCTGACGCAGGTGTCGAGATCCTCGGGCTCGATCACGCCCTGCTCGACCAGGTCCAGGGCCTCGCGCATGATCGCGTAGAGCACGCGGTTCTCGACAAAGCCGGGCACGTCCTTCTTGACCGTGACCGGCAGCAGGCCGAGCGCTCGGATCAGCGCCACCATCCAGTCGCGCGTCGCGGCGCCGGTCAGCTCGCCGGCCACGACCTCGATCATCGGGATCAGGTGCGGCGGGTTCGACCAGTGCATGCCGACGACCCGCTGCGGGTTCGAGACGACCGCCTGGAGCTTCGTGATCGGGATGCCCGAGGTGTCGGAGGCCAGGACGCAGTCGGGCGTAGTCAGAGCGTCGAGCTGCCGGAAGACCTCCAGCTTCAGCTCCAGCCGCTCGGGCACGTTCTCCAGCACCAGGTCGGCGCCCTCGACCGCCTCCTTCAGGCTGCCGGCGAAGGCGACGGCCATGGCGTCGCCCTTGGCCGGCAGGCCGAGGCGGTCGAGTAGGCCGGCGATCGCCGGCAGCTCGCCCCGCGCCCGCTCGACGGCGGCGGGCTCGATGTCGAAGGCGCGCACGCTCAGGCCGCCGCGCGCCATCACCGCGGCGATGCCGGCGCCCATGGTGCCGAGGCCGACGACCGCCGCGACGGTCACGCCGCGACGACCTTCTGGAAGGCCGGGCGCGCCGCGAGCTTCTCGTGCCAGGCGCGCAGCGCCGGCAGGGCCGGCAGCTCGACCGGGAAGCCGAGGCAGCGGTGGACGATCGGCGCCAGGCAGATGTCGGCGATCGTCATCTCCGGGCCGGCCAGCCAGGGCGAGGCGGCGAGACGGCCGTCCAGCAGCGTCAGGGCCTCGGCCAGCGCCTTGCCGTTTGCCTCGGGGACGGGATCGCCCGCCTTGGACAGCTTGAAGATGGTCACGTAGGTGTCGTTGAGCGAGGCCAGCAGCCAATCCATCCAGGGCTCGATGTGCGCCCGCGCGGCGAGGTCGTCGGGATAGAGCGGCGAGCCCGCCTTGGCCGCCAGGTAGCGCAGGATGGTGTTGGATTCCCACAGCCTCAGCTCGCCGTCGACCAGGCTCGGAACCTTGCCGGCCGGGTTGATCGCCAGGTAGTCCTCCGTGGCGGTGTTGCCGAACTGGCGGCCGTAGTCCTCGCGCGTGTAGTCGCTGCCCAGCTCCTCGAGCAGGAACAGCACCTTCTGCACGTTGCCGGAAGTCTTGCGTCCCAGGACCTTCATGTCAGGCTCCCTCATTCTTGTTGTGGTGCGGCCTTGTTGCGGTGCGGCTCGGTCGCGTTCGAGAGACCGTTCAGCCCTTGACCGGCAGGTAGGCGACCGCGTCCATCTCGATCTTGGTATCGATGACGGCGCGCGCCTCGACCGTCGTGCGCGAGACGTTCCCGTCCGAGAAGAACTCGGCGAAGACCTTGTTGTAGCGGCCGAAGTTGCGGACGTCGTCGAGGAAGACCGTGACCTTGCAGACGTCCGACAGGTCGCCGCCGGCGGCCTGCAGGACGCGGCGGATGGCCTCGATCGTCCAGCGCGTCTGTTCCTCGATCGGGCCGTCGCACATATTGCCCTCGGCGTCCTTGGCGACCTGTCCCGAGACGAACAGGAAGTCGCCGGCACGCACGCCGGGATGGAAGGGCAGGTTGGGGTTCTTCTTGCCGACCGGCGTGATCTTGCCGTGCATGGTGGCTCTCACCTCTCTCGCTAGAATGCCGTGGTCTCGATGATGTCGACGCCGCGCTGGCGGTCGATCAGGTAGATCAGGCCGCGCCGGTCGAGCGTCACGTCGTTCGAGGAGGAGCGCTCGAAGCCGGCCGGCGCGTCGGGCTCGTAGAAGCCGACCTCGCGGGGCCGGAAGGGGTCGGCGAAGTCGATCAGCCGGAGCCCCTGGGCGAACCAGGCGAAGGGGACCACGGTCGTGCCGGTCAGCCGCTCCGAGGGCTGGTGGCAGCCGGTCATCGGCTCCTGCGGGCTGCCGTCCCGGTCGACGCCCTCGACCTGGAAGGTCGAGAGCGAGATCGGGTTGCGCTCGTCGGTGATGTCGTAGACCCAGGTGAAGGCCGGCGCCGAGGGGTAGAGCTTGGCGACGTCCTCGTCGGCGACGATCATCACCTCGCGTCCCTTCAGCGGCATCGGCATCTTCAGGCAGGTGTGCGTCGGGTGCGGGAAGGACAGGCTGGTGTTGCGGTGGGAGATCAGCCTCGGCTTCGACAGGTCCTCGATGTCCAGGATGAAGAAGCCGTGGTGCCAGTAGCTGACGTAGAGCCGGTTGCCGACCCGCAAGGGGTGGTGGCAGCGCGGCGGCACGTAGTCGGTCCAGGGGTTCTCCTCGCCGCCTGCGGCCCACTGGCCGGGAATCCACCAGCGGCCGACCTCCTGCGGATCGGTCGGGTCCTGCAGGTCGACGATCATCACAATGTTGCCGAGGAAGCCTTCCGCCGTCGGCGAGAGGTAGGCGTAGCGGCCGTCGAAGTCGTAGCGGTGGACGCCCTTGCCGTGGGTCATCCACTTGGAGATCTGCCTGGGGTTGGCCGGGTCCGCAACATCGTAGATCGCGATCCCGCCACCGAACTCCGGCGCGGCCTGCCCGAAGCGCTCGTGGTTGACGATCATCAGGCCGTCCTGGGCGCGGACCTTGTGCGAGTGCCAGCCCTCGGGCACCTCGATGCGATGCAGCAGCCGCGGCTTCGAGGGGTCGGAGATGTCGTAGATCGAGGTCCCGCTCGGCGGCCGCATGTGGCCGACGTAGAGAATGTCGCCGTCGACCCAGACCTGGCCGCCGCCGGCGCAGTCGATGTTCGCGATGAGCTTGGTGTTCTCGGCTCGACTCATTGAGAAGGGCGTTCCTTGGGGAGGGAAGGGGCGGGGCGTGGAGGCCGCGGAGCGCGGGATCAGTCGAGGCGCAGGGTGTCGCCCTGGGCGTTCCGGCCCCAGCGCTTGAACAGGCCGAGCTTCTTCAGCGCCGGCTCGTCGCTGGCGACGAACAGGACGATCGGCTGCTGGCTGTCGTTGACGTGCTGGCACCAGGTGCCGCCCGGCACCGCCAGGGTATCGAACTGCGCCCAGTCGTGGCGCTCGCCGTCGATGACCGAATGGCCGGCCGGACCCTCGAAGGGCGAGACCAGCAGGCTGGCGGTCTGCTTCAGCGGCAGGGTCTTCTCGCCGGGGCGCAGCATCTGCGCGAAGAAGGTCATGGTCTTGAAGACCGGCTCGCCATTGCTCGGATCGATGTACTCGATCTTCAGCGCCTCGTAGGGGTCGCCCTCGTGGTCCTTGTAGGCCTCAAGGAACTCGCGCATCGGCTCCCAGCGGTAGACGTACATCGGCGAGGCGGCGCCGGTGCCGCGGTCGTGGCCGACGAAGCGGGCCATCAGGCCGCCGCGGCCGTAAACGTGCTTGGAGTAGTCGGGGTCGAAGCGGGCGGTCTGCTCGGCGCGGCTGATCTCGCGGCCGCCCTCCTGCTCCTTGTAGTCGTGCTCGAAGTAGATGGCGTTGAGGGTCTCGACCAGCGGCAGGTCGAGGACCGACAGGTTGACCGCCGGCTCGTCGCCCTTGTTGCCGTGATTGTGCCAGGTGTCGTGGGGCGTCAGCACCATGTCGCCCGGGCCGAAGACGATGTCCTCGCCCTCGACGCCGGTGAAGTTCTGGTGGCCGGTCAGGCCGAAGCGGATGGCGTTCGGCGAGTGGCGGTGCGGCGGCATCACCTCGTTGGGGTCGTTGAGGCGGTAGGCCGTGTACATGGTCGTCACGCTGGCGCGCCGCGGCGCCAGGCCCGGGTTGACCAGGATCAGCGAGCGGCGCTCGGAATCGGACATCGAGACCAGCTCGGCCGAGCGCTCGAGCAGCGGGCCGATCTGGTCCCGGTAGCGCCAGACATAGGGCAGCGCCTTGGGCGAGGCCATCAGCTGGCGGATCTCGTCGTGGGCGACCTCCGTGGTCGTCGCCCAGAAGGGGAACATGTTGGCCTGGTGGACCTCGTCGTAGAGCTTGTCCAGCGCCGCCTTGATGTTGCTCTCTGCGCCCACCCTGCACCTCCCGGATCTGGCACGGCTCGGGCAGCGGCCGGACGAAACCAATTTCGCTATTGGTTTCAGTCGAACGCTGCCCGTTCAGGCGAACTCTATGCGCGGGCTTGCTGGAAAGTCAAAGGTCCGCGCAGGGTAAAGTTCGGTCGCGCGGATACATCGGGCGGCTCACCACAGCGGACGGGCGGGGCACGGGCGGTCACGGACCCGCGGCGCGGCCCGTCGTGTGACCAATAGGGATGGCCGCCGCGCGTTCCGAACCATTACGCGACCGCTTGCCCGCGCCCGGTCCTCAGCCGGTGATCCGGACGACCAGCGAGTGGTCGTAGGGCAGGGCCGGCGTCGCGAAGGCGTTGCCGTTGCGCACGTAGTGCAGGGCGCAGGCGCGCCGCCAGCGCTTCGAGCGGTTGTCGGCCGACTGGTGCCAGGTGCCGCCGTGGTGGAAGCTGACGCCGCCGGCCGGCACCGGCGCCGGCGTCATGGCCTGTCCGGCGCGGGCCTTCTCCGGGATCTGCAGGTCGAAGGGACGGCCCTCCGGCGCGCTGTGGGGCAGGACGCCGCGCCGGTGGCTGCCCTCGGCGTAGTGCAGGCAGCCGTTCTCCAGGTCGGCGTCCTCGAGCGCGATCCAGGCCGTGACCATGCCGTCGGGGTCGGCCGGCCCGAAGTAGAAGTTGTCCTGGTGCACCGGCTTCGGGCCGCCGCCGTGGGGCGGCTTGAAGAAGATCTGGCTGAAGTAGACGCTGACGCCCCGGCCGATCAGCGCCTCGACGCGCTCGACCAGCGGCGGGTGCGCGGCCAGCGCGCGGAACAGCGGCCGCAGCGCGTGGGGATTGTCGAGCTTGCGCAGCACCGCCGAGCGTGCCGCCGCCTCGGGATCGCCGCTGGCGCCCGCGCGGTCGAGGTACCAGGCCCGCTTCTCCGCGTCGAGCTCGGCCAGGAAGGCGTCGGCCCAGGCCATGGCGTCGGCGATGGCCGCCTGTGTCTGCTCGGCAGAGAAGATGCCGGGCACGGTGACGTGGCCGTCCTGCCAGTAGCGGCGCAGCCAGTCCGGCTGGGCGCCGGTCGCTTCGGGGCCGACGGTGACGCTCGACATGGCACTTCCTCCGCTCGCAGGCATCCGGACGCAGCTTTTAACCGGATGGTTACATAGCGCGGGAAGGCTGGCAAGAGCCCGGCCCGTCCGGACGGTTCCGGGCGGGCAGGCGGATCAGCGGCCGGTGCGCTCGGGGGGGCGCTCGGGCGCGCGCTCGGGCGCGCGGACGCCGGCCAGGATCATCTGCCGGACGTGGCGCCGCCATTCCTGGCGCACGCGCGGCCGGGTCATGTCCCGGCCGAAGAAGAGCGACAGGGTCGCGGCGTTCGACTGCACGAAATAGATCTGGCCGACGATCGAGAGGTAGAGGTCGACCGGGTCGATGCCGCGGCGGAAGCTGCCGTCCGCCTCGCCGCGCGCGATCAGGCGCGCGAGCTGCTTGCGGAAGCCGGGACTCAGCTCCTTCAGGCGCGGCGAGGTCGCCAGATGCCGCGCGCCGTGCAGGTTCTCGCTGTTCAGCAGGGTGATCGAGTCGGGGTGGCGGGCGTAGTGGTCGAAGACCAGCTCAACGAAGTGCTCGAGGCGCTCGAGCGGCGGACCGGCCTCGACCTCCAGGCTTTCCGCGAGCGCGCAGAGCTCGTCGTAGACCGCCTCCAGGACCGCCGTGAACAGCCCCTCCTTGCTCCGGAAGTAGTAGTAGAGCATGCGCTTGTTGAGGCCGGCCTGCGCGGCGATCCGGTCGACGCGGGCGCCGCCCAGGCCGTAGGCGGCGAACTCGGCGCGCGCCGCGCGCAGGATGTCGCGCCGGGCGCGCTGCGGGTCGCGCTGGGCAGCCCGCTGCGCCGCCGGTTCCTCGGGCGCGTCCGGCATCGCCGCGGCCTCCGCGGCCGCGGTCACGCGCCGGACTGGCGGCGGTCCTGCACCACGACCAGCCGCTCGAGCCCGATCACCAGGCCGTAGAGCACGACGCCGATCAGCGTCGTCAGCAGCACCGCCATGAACATCGCCGCGGTGTCGAGCGTGACCTGGACCTGCAGCATCAGGTAGCCGAGGCCCTCGCCCGAGGCGATGAACTCGCCGACGATGGCACCGGCGACGGCCAGTACCACGGCGACCTTCATGCCCGAGAAGATGTAGGGCAGGGAGCCCGGCAGCTGGATCTTGGTGAAGACCTGCCAGCGCGAGGCGCGCAGCGCGCGCACCAGGTCGAGCAGCTCGGGCTCGACCTCCAGCAGGCCGCGCGCCGTGGTCAGCAGGATCGGCAGGAAGCAGATCGAGAAGGCGATGATCGCGTTCGGCATGAAGCCGTAGGAGAACCAGACGATGATGATCGGGCCGAGCGCGACCTTGGGGATCATGTTGGTCGAGACGATCAGCGGCATCAGCAGGGCGTTGAGCATGCGCGACCAGGAGAACAGCACCGCCATGCCGACGCCGAAGATCACGGCGGCGAAATAGCCGGCGAAGATCTCGCCGCCCGTCACCAGCGTGTTGTGCACCCAGTCGTAGTCGTCGCCGAGGGCCATCAGGGTGTCCCAGGGCGTCGGCACGACGTAGGCCGGGACCTCCGCCAGCTCGACCCAGAAGTGCCAGAGCGCGACCAGCAGGAGGTGGACCGCGATGGCCAGCCCCCAGCGCTGCCAGGTGGTCAGTTTCGGCTGCATGCTTCTCCCCGTCTCGTCCGACCTCGCCGCGGCCTTGCCTCGGCGGCTTGTCTCTTTTAACCGTCTGGATAATTATAGCGCAAACCCCGAGGAGGATAGCATGCCGTCGAACGAGCCCCGGATCAAAACCACCGTCGTGGGATCCTACCCCGTGCCCGACTGGCTGGTCGCGCTGCCCTCGACCCAGGCGCTGGTCGACGCGACGCGGGTCGTGCTGGACACCCAGGAGAGCGCCGGCATCGACCTGGTCTGCGACGGCGAGCTCTACCGCTTCGACGTCAACCACCCCGAGACCAACGGCATGATCGAGTACTTCGTCAGCCGCATGGGCGGCGTGCGCACGGAAGTCCGCTTCGACGAGGCCGTCGCCTACCGCGCGCGGCCGGGGATGCGCTTTCGCGCCGTGCCGCCGGGCGTCGTCGACGGGCCGCTCGACAGCGGCACCCTCGACCTGCCGCAGGCCTGCCAGCGCGCCGTCTCGCTGGCGTCGAGGCCGCTGAAGTTCACCCTGACCGGCCCGCACATGCTGGCCAAGACGCTGATCGACGACCACTACAAGTCGACCGCCGAGCTGGCGCTGGCGATCGCCGACGTGCTGGCCGAGCAGGTCAGCCACTGCGAGGCCGCGGTGATCCAGGTCGACGAGGCGAACCTGCCGGGCAGCCCCGAGGAGGGCGGCTGGGCGGCCGAGGCGATGAACCGGGTTCTCGACGCCGTGCCGGGCACGCCGGCGGTGCATCTCTGCTTCGGCAACTACGGCGGCCAGACCATCCAGAAGGGCACCTGGGGCCACCTGATGGACTACCTGAACGCGCTCCACGCCGACCACATCGTCATGGAGTGCGCGCACCGGCCGATCGAGGAACTGGCCGTGTTCCGCGACCTGAAGCCGGAGATCGGCCTCGGCCTCGGCGTCGTCGACATCAAGTCCACGGTCGTCGAGTCCGCCGACTCCATCGCCGGCCAGATCGAGCGGGCCGAGAGCCTGCTCGGCGAGGGGCGCGTGCGCTACATCCACCCCGACTGCGGCTTCTGGATGCTCAAGCGCTCGGTCGCCGACGCCAAGATCCGCGCCCTGACCGCCGGCCGCGACCTCTACGAGGGCCGGCGCGGCGCCCAGGCGGCGGAGTAGCCCCCGCTACGCCTGGCCGGTCAGGCCTGGCCGGTCACGCCTGGCCGGTCACGCCTGGCAGTGCAGGCGCCAGCGCTCGAGGCAGGTCGCGACGACCTCCTCGGGCGGGCGCTTCCACCAGTTCTCGGCGGAGAAGATCTCGACCTCCTGGGGCCCGTGGAAGCCGGCGGCCTCCACGGAGCGGCGCAGGCCGGCGAGGTCGATGACGCCGTCGCCCATCATGCCGCGGTCGAGCAGCAGGTCGCGGGTCGGGACCAGCCAGTCGCAGATGTGGTGGGCCAGGATCCGCTTGCCGGCGCGGCGCAGCGCGCCCTCCAGGTTCGGGTCCCACCAGACGTGGTAGGCGTCGACCGCGACGCCGAGATCGAGGCCGTCGCGGTCCAGCGCCTCGCAGAGGTCGAGGGCCTGGTCGAGCGTGTTGATGCAGGCGCGGTCGGCGGCGTACATCGGGTGCAGCGGCTCGATCGCCAGCGGCATGCCGGCCTTGCGCGCCGGCTCCAGCAGCGTCGCGATGCCGTCGGCGACCATGGCGCGGGCGCCGGCGATGTCGCGGGAGCCCTCGGGCAGGCCGCCGACGACCAGCACCAGGCAGTCGGCGCCGAGCTCGGCCGCCTCCTCCAGCGCAAGCAGGTTGTCCTCGATCGCCGCCCGCCGGCCGGCCGCGTCGGCGGCCGGGAACATGCCGCCGCGGCAGAGCCCGGTGACCCTGAGGCCGTTCTCGCGCACCGCCCGCGCCGCGGCCGGCAGCCCGACCTTCGCGATCTGGTCGCGCCAGGGCGCGATCGCCGTGATGCCCTGGGCGAGGCACTGCTCGACCGCCTGCAGCAGGTCGCACTGGCCGCGCAGCGTCGCGAGGTTGATCGAGAGGCCCCTGGGATCGGGATCGCTCATGGCCGGGGGGCTTCCTTCATGGGCTCCATCGCCGACCAGTCGGGCAGCGGCCCGGCGCCGAGGCCGGGGGTGCGCAGGGAGCCGAGCGCGATCCGGCCCTGCTCGATGCGCAGCCGCGCGCGCCCGCCGTCGCGGCGGTAGAGGTCGGGATGGGCCGCCAGGAAGGCGGCCTGCTCGGCCTCGGGCGCGCCGGCCATGCCGTCGACGTAGTGGTGGCCGTTGCGCTCGACGTGGGTGCAGCCGATCAGGGTCGCGAGAGCCAGGTCCTGCTGCACGGCGATGCCGGCCTGGGTCGTCAGGTCCTCGGCCGACATGAAGTAGCCGGCTTCCGGCTCCTGCCGGTTCCAGGCCTCGACCCGCGCCCGGTTCAGAAGCGACCGGTAGAAGCCCTTGCAGGACTTGCTGGAGATGCCGCGGTAGCCGAGCGCCCGGGCCTTGGGGAAGACCGAGATGTCGGCGTCGGATTCGTCGACCTCGACCTTGGCCGCCTCGGCGAGCCGGCCGAGCGGCGCCGAGAGGGCGGCGCTGCGCGCGATCGGCTGCTCGACGAAGAGGATCGAGCGGCGCAGGCGCTCCAGTCTCGGCTCTTCGCCGATGCGCCGCCACAGCTCCAGCACGCCCTCGGGATCCTGGTACTGCTCGTTGCCGTCCAGGGTCGAGAGGTAGTCGCCGCCCGCGCGGTCGAGCACGGTGGCGATGCCGGCGAGCCGCTCCAGGTCGGCCGCGACGTCGCCCTGCACCTTCAGCTTGAAGCGGCGCAGGCCGTAGTAGCCGACCGCCGCCTCCAGGCTCTCCGGCAGGCCGTCGCCGACGGCCTTGCCGGCCGGGATCCCGGCGTCGGTCAGGGCGTCGACCAACCCCACCGTGTGGCGCGCCTGGATCGAGTCGGCCGGCGCCAGGCCGCGCAGGAAGCCCTCGAGCTCGAAGCCCTCCAGGTCGGGCGCGGTCGCGGCCGTGATGCCCAGGCGGTTGGCCGCGACCGCCTCGAAGACGTCGAGGCCCTCGAGCCGGCAGAGCGCGTCGATCACCGCGCGGTCGAGCAGCGCCGTGCCGAAGCCGGCGACCAGGCCGTTCAGTCCCTCGGCGGCGCAGGCCTCGTAGTGCGCGGCCTCGTGGGCGGCGTGGAGGGCGAAGGGCGCGAGGCCCTGGGGGCCGGCCAGGTAGCGCTCGCGCGCCAGCACCAGGGCCCGGCGCAGCTGGTCGAAGTTCTGCTCGTTGCTGAGGTCGGGGTTCTTGTCGAACCACTTCGGCGCCAGCAGCTCGGCCGCGACGCCGGTCGCCCGGCGCCCGACGGCGTCGCGCAGGGTCAGGCGCAGGAAGACCTGCGGCGCGTGGGTCAGGGTGACGATGCCGAAGCGGAAGGGCATGCGCAGGCGCACCGGCCGCTCGAAGAATTCGACGGCCTCCAGGGCGACGGCGGCGCTGCCGGCAGGGTCGCTGGTCATCGGATTGCCTCCAGGATGCCTTTCAGGTAGCCGATCGCGCGCGCCGCGCAGGCGCCGCCGTCGGGCCGGTAGTCGAAGGGCTCGACCGCGACGTCGCCCTGGTAGCCGAGCTCGACCAGCGCCCGCAGGATCGGCGCGAAGGCGAGCTCGCCCTCGCCGGGGCCGCGGCGGTTCGGGTCGTTGACCTGGACGTGGCGCAGCAGGCCGCTCGGCAGCCATTCGCGGATCACCGCCTCGACCGGGCGGCCTTCGCTCTGGCCGGCGGCCGAGCAGTCGATCATGGTGCGCAGCCCGGGCAGGTCGAGGCGGCGCACGATCTCGGCGGCCTCGGCGACCGTGTTGACGAAGTCGGTCTCGCGCGGCGCCAGCGGCTCCAGGCAGTAGGTGACGCCGGCGCGCCCGGCCGCCTCGCCGGCGAAGGCGAGCATCTCGACCGCCCGCGCGATGGCGTCGGGGTCGCCGCCGGTGCGGCGCTGCTGCGGCGAGCCGTGGACCAGGACCGGGGCCTCTAAGTCGGCGGCGAGGCCGCAGAGCCGCTCCATCGCCTCGCGGGTGCGGGCGCGTACCGCCTCGTCGGGGTCGGTGATCGACAGGCCCTTGGGCGCCAGCAGCAGCCAGTGCAGGCCGGTCGCGGCCAGGCCGGCGTCGGCCAGGGCCTTGCGGACCTCGCCGACGGCGGTGCCCGAAAGCCGGGTCGGGTCCTCGGCGAGGGTGAAGGGGGCGATCTCCAGCCCCTCGTAGCCGAGCGTCGCCGCGAAGTCGCACTGCTCGGCGAAGGGCAGGTGCCGCAGCACCTCGTTGCAGAGGGACAGGCGCATCAGGTCTCCTGGGATTTGTCGCGGCGGGTCGGCCAGAGGCGGCCGAGAGCGACGGCGGCGCCGCCGCGCACCGCGCGGAAGCTGAATAGCACGGTGACCAGGCAGGCGAGGCCCAGCACCGCCGAGATCGGCCGGGTCAGGAAGGGCTCCAGGCTGCCGTCGGAGAGGGTCATGCCGCGGCGGAAGGACTTGTCGAGGATGTCGCCGAGCACGATGCCCAGGACCAGCGGCGCCATGGGGTACTTCATCTCGCGCAGCGCGAAGCCGGCCAGACCCATCGCCAGCATGACCCAGATGTCGAAGACCCGGCTGGCGATGGCGAAGGCGCCGACGGTGCAGAGCACGAAGACGATCGGCATTAGGCGCTCGCGCGGCACCCGCAGCACGCTCAGCAGCGGCCGGGTCAGGGCGAGGCCGAGGACGAGGATCGCGAGCGCTGCGAACAGCAGCATGCCGGCGACCTCGAAGACGAAGGCCGGCGACTCGATCATGATCAGCGGCCCCGGCCGGATGCCGTGGATCAGCAGCGCCGCCAGCAGCACCGCTGCAGGCGCCGAGCCGGGCACCGCGAGGACCAGCACCGGGATCAGCGCGCCCGGCACGGCGGCGCTGTTGCCGGTCTCAGCGGCCAACAGGCCCTCGCGCGCGCCCTTGCCGAAGCGCGCCTTCTCGCGGCTCGCCCGACGCGCGGCGGCGTAGGAGGTCCAGGCGCCCATGTCCTCGCCGACGCCCGGGATCAGGCCCATCAGCGTGCCGAGCACCCCGGAGCGCAGCAGCGTGCGCTTGTAGCGCCAGAGCTCGCGCAGGTCGGGCAGGCCGGCGCGGCCGGCCTCGCGCACCAGGTCGTAGCGCCGGGCCTTCATGACCGAGAGCACCTCGGCGAAGCCGAAGGCGCCGACCAGGGCCGGCAGCAGGCCGATGCCGCCGGCAAGGTCGGTCCAGCCGTAGCTGAAGCGCTGGTAGGCGTGGATGCCCTCCTGCCCGACCATCGCCAGCAGCAGGCCCAGGAAGCCCGCGATCCAGCCCTTGATCGGGTCATCGAGCGCGGTCAGGTGACCCGAGATGATGATGCCGAAGACGGCGAGCCAGAAAAACTCGAAGGAGCCGAAGCTGAGCGCGAACTCGGCGAGCAGCGGCGCGACCAGGGCCAGGGCCAGCAGGCCGAAGACCGTGCCCAGGGTCGAGCCCGAGGTCGCCAGCACCAGGGCGCTGCCGGCCTGGCCGGCGCGGGCCAGGGGGAAGCCGTCGAGCGCGCTGGCGGCATTGGCCGGCGTGCCGGGGATGTTGAGCAGAATGGCGCTGCGGCTGCCGCCGTAGATCGCGCCGACGTACATGCAGATCAGGATCAGGATGGCGTCGCCGGGCGCCATGCGGAAGGTCAGGGTGGTCAGCAGCGCCACGCCCAGGGTCGCGGTCAGCCCCGGCATCATGCCGACGGCGATGCCGAGCAGGGTCGCCCAGCCGACGGCGAAGAGCGCCCCGCCGTCGAAGGCGATGGCGGCCAGGCCGTCGAGAAAGTACCCCAGGCCCTCCATCTAGCCTGGATCTCTCATACTGGAAGGGGTCGGCATCGCACCTGGCGGGCTCGCTCCGCCAGGAGAAGCCTGAGGAGCGTAGCCGAAGCTACGCTCGAGGGCTTCGACGCCGCGGGCGAGCCCGCCAGG
>NZ_JBBDQW010000026.1:0-8230 GCF_040905785.1 Tistlia sp. | reverse complement strand
GACGGTCTCCAGCACGAACAGGCCGCCGATGATCGCCAGCACCAGCTCGTGCTTGACGATGACCGCGATCGTGCCGATGGCGCCGCCGCAGGACAGCGAGCCGGTGTCGCCCATGAAGACCATGGCTGGCGGCGCGTTGAACCACAGGAAGCCCAGGCCGGCGCCGACCAGCGCGCCGCAGAAGACCGCCAGCTCGCCGGTGCCGGCGACGTAGTGGATCTGCAGGTAGTCGGCGAAGCGGATGTTGCCGACCAGGTAGGCGATCAGCGCGAAGCAGCTGGCCGCGATCATCACCGGCACGATGGCGAGGCCGTCGAGGCCGTCGGTCAGGTTGACGGCGTTCGAGGCGCCGATCATGACGACCAGCGCGAAGACCGCGAAGAACAGGCCGAGGTCGATCAGCACGTTCTTCAGGAAGGGCACGGCCAGCTGGTTGCGCAGCTCGTCGGTGCTCAGCCAGACGATCGCCGCGATGGCGACCGCCGAGATCACGAGCTGCCCGACCAGCTTCAGCCTGGCGGACAGGCCCTTGTGACTGCGCTTGGTCAGCTTCAGGTAGTCGTCGCCGGCCCCGAGCAGGCCGAAGCCGATGGTCACGAACAGCACGATCCAGACGTAGGCGTTCGACAGGTCGGCCCACAGCAGGGTCGAGACCGTGAGCGCCGAGAGGATCAGCACGCCGCCCATGGTTGGCGTGCCCTGCTTGGTCAGCAGATGGGTCTCGGGGCCGTCGCTGCGGATCGGCTGGCCTTCGCGCTGCCGCGCGCGCAACCGGGCGATGACCCGGGGGCCGAAGACGAAGGCGAAGAGCAGCGCCGTCAGCACCGCCCCGCCGGTCCGGAAGGTCAGGTAGCGGAACAGGTTGAAGACGACCAGTTCGTCGGAGAGGGGGACGAGGAGATTCAGCAAGACGTCACCTCCTCAAGAGCCGTTGGCCGCGCGCGGGGCGCGCCGGCCGTCTTCGTCGCCGCCCTCGAGCGCCTCCAGGGCCTCGACGACCACCGCCATGCGGCTGCCCAGCGAGCCCTTGACCAGGACGGCGTCGCCCGGCGCCAGCTCGGCGGCGACGCGCCGCGCCAGCGCGCGGGAGTCCGGCTCGTGGGCGGCCAGTCGCCCGGCCGGCAGGACCTTGGCCAGCTCGGCCATCATCGGCCCGCAGCAGTACAGGCGGTCGATGCCGTAGGCTTCGAGCGGCCTGGCCAGGGCGCGGTGGTAGTCGGCTGCTCCGGCGCCGAGCTCGAGCATGTCGCCGAGCACGGCGATGCGCCGGCCCCCGGGGCCGGGCACGGCCTTGGCGAGCACCGAGAGGGCCGCCTCGACCGACTTGGGGTTGGCGTTGTAGCTCTCGTCGATGAGCAGGCATTCGCCCCCGGCCACCGCCAGCTTGCGGCGCGCGCCGCGGCCCTTGAGCGGCTTCAGGCGCGCCAGCTCGGAGGCCGCGTCGGCGAGGTCGGCGCCGGCCAGGCGGGCGGCGCCCAGCACCGCCAGGGCGTTCATCACATGGTGCTCGCCGGGCAGCGAGAGGCAGAACTGGATCGGCTCGCCCAGCACGACCGCGGAGACCGCGCTACAGGTCGCATAGAGGTCGGCGCTGACCAGTCGGACCTCCGCCTGGGCGTGGCGGCCGAAGCCGACGACCCGGCCGATCCCGGCCTTGCGGGCCTGGTCGAGCAGGCGCTCGTAGTGCGCGTCGTCGCGCGGCAGCACGGCGCTGCCGGCCGCCGACATGCCCTGGAAAATCTCGGCCTTGGCGTCGGCGATCGCTTCCTGGCTGCCCAGGTACTCGATGTGCGCCAGGCCGATGTTGGTGACGACGGCGATGTCGGGTCGCGCGATGCGCGTCAGCTCGGCGATCTCGCCGGGATGGTTCATGCCCAGCTCGAAGATGCCGAAGGCGGCCTCGCGCGGTAGGCGGGCCAGCGACAGCGGCACGCCCCAATGGTTGTTGAAGCTGGCGGCGCTGGCGTAGGTGCTGCCCCGGCGCGAGAGGCAGGCGCGCAGGGCGTCCTTGGTCGTCGTCTTGCCGGCCGAGCCGGTGACCGCGAGAATCCGAGCCGCCGTGCGCCCTCGCGCCGCCCGGCCGAGCCCGCGCAAGGCCTCGAGCGTGTCCCCGACGAGCAGGAGCGGCGCGCCTTCGGGCAGCCCCTCCGGCAGGCGGTGGACCAGCGCGGCCGCGGCGCCCTTGGCCAGGGCGGCCGCGACGAAGTCGTGGCCGTCGAAGCTCGGGCCCTCGAGCGCCACGAAGAGGTCGCCGGCGAGCAGGCTGCGGCTGTCGATAGAGACGCCGTGCGCCTGCCAGTCGCCCGGGCCGCGGCCGCCGGTCGCCTCGAGCGCCTCGCGGGCGGTCCAGAGCGGCGTCTGGCGATCCGTCGCGATCGGGGTCATGCCCGGCCTCCCCGCGGCGCGCCGGCGCCGAGCTTGGCGATCGCGTCGCCGGCGACCAGCCGGTCGTCGAAGGGCAGCACGCGATCGCCGACGATCTGGCCGGCCTCGTGGCCCTTGCCGGCGATCACCAGCGCGTCGCCCGCTTCCAGGAGCCCGACCGCCTGCTCGATGGCGCTGCGGCGGTCGCCGATCTCCAGGGCGCCGGGCGCGGCCGCCAGGATCTCGGCGCGGATCGCCGCCGGCGGCTCGCTGCGCGGGTTGTCGTCCGTGACGATGGCGAGGTCGGCGTTGGCGACCGCGGCCTCGCCCATCAGCGGCCGCTTGCCGGCGTCGCGGTCGCCGCCGGCGCCGAAGACCACGAACAGACGGCCGGCGACGTGCGGCCGGACCGCCTGCAGCACCGTCTCGAGGGCGCCGGGCGTGTGGGCATAGTCGACGTAGACGGCGGCGCCGGCCGGCGTGTGCCCGACCAGCTCGACCCGGCCCGGCACGCCGCCGATCTGCTCCAGGGCGGCGGTCGCCTGGCAGGGGGCGGCCGCCGGATCGGCCAGCACCAGGCCAAGCGCCGCCATGGCGTTCCAGGCCTGGAAGGTGCCGGCGACCGGCAGGGCGACGCTGCGCTCCTTGCCGAAGACCGACAGGCGCAGCACCAGGCGCCCGCTCTCCGGCGTCAGGTCGAGCAGCCGCAGCTCCGCGCCGGCGCGCCCGTAGGACAGCACGCGCTGGCCGCGCTCCCGGCACAGCGCCAGCAGGGCCTCGTACTCCGGCACGTCGGCGTTGAGCACGGCGGTGCCGGAGGCCGGCAGCAGCTCCGCGAACAGCCGGCGCTTGGCCGCCAGGTAGGCCGCCATGCTGCCGTGGTAGTCGAGGTGATCGCGCGAGAGGTTGGTGAAGGCGGCGGCCGAGAGGCGCAGGCCGTCCAGGCGGAACTGGTCGAGGCCGTGGCTCGAGGCCTCCAGGGCGAGATGCTCGAAGCCGGCAGCCTTGAGCTCGGCCAGGCAGCGCGACAGCTCGACCGGGTCGGGGGTGGTCAGCGCCTTGGGCGCATCGGCGCGCGGCGGCACCAGGCCGAGCGTGCCGAGGCTGGCGGCCGGCCAGCCGAGCAACTCCCAGAGCTGGCGGGCGAAGCTGGCGACCGAGGTCTTGCCGTTGGTGCCGGTCACGGCGGCGATGACCCGCGGCTGCTCGCCGTGGAAGCCGGCGGCGAGGTGGGCGAGGGCGCGGCGCGGCTCGGCGTCCTCGATCAGCGCGACCTCGCGGCCGTAGTCCTTGAGCCGCGTGCCGGCCGGCGCCAGCACGGCGCTGGCGCCGCGCGCTACCGCCTCGTCGATGTAGTCGCGGCCGTCGAGGCGGCTGCCCGGGATCGCGGCGAACAGCCAGCCGGGCTCGACACGGCGGCTGTCCGCCGTGAGGCCCAGGATCTCGGTGCGCGCAGCCGCAGCGGACATGACCGTCGTCTCCCTGTCGATCAGCTCAGCGAGCCGCAAATTCCATCCCCCGGAAGACCACCGGGACGATCCGCTGCTCGGTCTCCATCTCGTCGTCGCCGCGCCGCGGTGAGATGCCGAGCAGCGGCGCGATGCGGTCGACGACGCGTCCGACCACAGGCGCCGTGACCCAGCCGGCGGTCGCGTAGCCGTAGGTCGCCTTGATGCCCTTCGGCTCGTCGACCATGGCGAAGACGACGTATTGCGGGTCGTCCATCGGGAAGGCGCCGACGAAGGTCGCGATCCTCTTGTTGCGGGCGTAGCCGCCGGAGGGCGCCAGCTTGTCGGCCGTGCCGGTCTTGCCGCCGACCAGGTAGCCGGGCGCCTCGGCGTTGCGGCCGGTGCCGCGCTCCACGACCAGCCGCATCAGCCAGCGCATCTGCCGCGAGGTCTCCTCGGTCAGCACCCGGGTGCCGCGGGTCGCGTCGCCGGGTTCGCGGCGCAGCAGGGTCAGCGAGGGCAGCTCGCCGCCGTTGGCGACCGCCGCCACGGCGCGCACCAGCTGCAGCGGCGTCACGGCGATGCCGTGGCCGTAGGAGGCCGTCATGGTGTTGACCTCCCGCCAGGGCGTGGGCAGCAGCGGGTCGCCGCTCTCG
Organism: Tistlia sp.; assembly: GCF_040905785.1. Lineage (NCBI taxonomy): Bacteria > Pseudomonadati > Pseudomonadota > Alphaproteobacteria > Rhodospirillales > Rhodovibrionaceae > Tistlia > Tistlia sp. The sequence goes on along the minus strand of NZ_JBBDQW010000026.1, from coordinate 3,762 downwards.
GGCAGCTCGTATTCGGCGGGGCGGGTCAGGCCGAGCGCGTCGTAGAAGGCGAGCAGGCGCTTGGTCCCCGCGTCCATCGCCATGTGCACGGTGCCGATGTTGCTGGAGTGCATCAGGATCTCGGGCACGCTCAGGGTGCCGCGCAGCGGGTGGTAGTCGGTGATGCGGTAGCGGCCGACGCGGATCGCGTCGGTGACGTCGTAGCCGTCGGTCAGCCGCACCGTGCCGGCGTCGAGCGCCATGGCCGCGGTGAACAGCTTGAACACCGAGCCCATCTCGTAGACGCCCAGGCTGGCGCGGTTGAAGCGGGCCTCCTCGCTCGCCGCCCCCGGGTCCGAGGGATCGAAGCTGGGCAGCGAGACCATGGAGACGATCTCGCCGTTGCGGGCGTCGACCACTAGGCCGGCGGCGCCGATGCCGCTGAAGGTCTCCATCGCGGCCCCCAGCTCCTCGGCCATGATGTACTGCAGCCGGAGGTCGAGGGAGAGCCGCAGCGGGCGGTGGCCGTCGGCCAGCGCCTGGTCCCCGGCGCGCTCCATGCCGGCGATGCCGTGGCCGTCGATGTCGGTCAGGCCGACGACCTGGCTGACCAGCGCGCCGTGCGGGTAGACGCGCTTCTCCTCGCGCTGGAAGCGCACGCCCGGGATGCCCAGACGGTTGACCGCGGCCATCTCGCGCGGGCTGACGTGGCGCTTGACCCAGACGAAGCTGCGGTCGGCGCCGAGCTTGGCGCCGAGCTGAGCGGCGTCGAGGCCGGGCAGGGCCGTCGCCAGCCGCCCGGCGGCGGTTGCCGGGTCGCGGATCTCGTGCGGGTTGGCGTAGACCGAGGCGACCGGCAGGGTCGTCGCCAGGATCTCGCCGTTGCGGTCCAGGATCGCGGCCCGGGTCGGGCGCAGCTCGGCGGCGCTCGGCGCTTCGGCGCGCGCCGGCTCGGCGGCGGCGCCGAACAGCGAGAGGTCGACCAGGCGGCCGGCGACGCCCAGGAATGCCAGCACGAAGACGAAGCCCGTGACCAGAAGCCGGGTGCGTCCGATCTCGAGCGCGCTCTTGGCCTGGCCCTCCAGCTCGACGACCCAGCCCTGCTGGGCGCCCAGGTCGCGGCCGCAGGGCGTGACGCGGGCCACCCGGGTGGCATGGCGGTTCTGCCCGATCATCGCGTGGTCTCCGAAACGGGTGTGGCAGCGAAGCCGGTGAGCTGCTCGGGCCGGACCGGGGGCAGCAGCTCGTCGAGGGCGACCGGCACGCGCTGGAAGTCCTCGGGGCGCGGCGGCAGGCGGTCGACGGTGACGATCTGGTCGGGCGTCATCGGCCCGAGCCCGAGGTGCTCCTTGGCCAGGCGCTCGATGCGCGCGGGCTGGTTCAGGAAGCTCCACTCGGCGCGCAGCACCTCGATCGTCTCGCGCTCGGTACGAATCCGCCGCTCGGTCGCCAGCAGGTCCTCCTCGAGGGCCTGCACCTCGTGCTTGATCTCGAACAGCGTCGCGGCGGCGCCCGCCAGCACGACCAGCCAGAATAGGTAGGACCAGCGCATCGGCTCAGGCCTCCCCTGCCGCGGCCGACCCGGCGAGCGGCGGCATGGCCGTGCGCTCGGCGGCGCGCAGCTTGGCGGAGCGCGCGCGGGGGTTGGCGCGCGCCTCGGCCTTGCCGGGCTGCAGGGCCTGGCGGTGGAGCAGGGCGAAGCTGCCGCCGACCTCGGGCCCCGGCTCGACGCTCGGCGGCAGGTGGCGCGAGCCGCGGGCCGCGGTGCCGCTGCGCTGGCGCAGGAAAGTCTTGACCAAGCGGTCCTCGAGCGAATGGAAGGCGACCACGGCGAGGCGGCCGCCGGGGGCCAGCATGCGCTCGGCGGCGGCGAGGCCGCGCTCGAGCTCGCCGAGCTCGTCGTTCACGTAGAGCCGCAGCGCCTGGAAGGTGCGCGTCGCCGGGTCGAGGCCGTCCTTGGCGGGCTTGACCACCGAGCGCACCAGCTCGGCCAGCTCCAGAGTCCGCTCGATCGGCTTCTCGGCGCGCGCGGCGACGATGGCCCGGGCGATCGCGCGGGAGCGGCGCTCCTCGCCGAGGCGGTAGATGACGTCGGCGAGCTCGCCTTCCGGCAGGGAGTTGACGACGTCCGCGGCGCTCGGGCCGTTGCCGCCCATGCGCATGTCCAGCGGCCCGTCGAAGCGGAAGGAGAAGCCCCGCTCGGCGACGTCGAGCTGCGGCGAGGAGACCCCGAGGTCGAGGGCGACGCCGTCGACCGGGCGGGCCGTCACCAGGCGGTCCATCTCGCCGAAGCGGCCTTCGACCAGGACCAGGCGGCCGCCGTAGCCGGCCGCCAGGGCGCGGCCGTGCGCGATGGCTTCGGGATCGCGGTCGAGGCCGACGACCCGGCAGTCGGCCGCCTCGAGGATGCCGACGGCATAGCCGCCGCGGCCGAAGGTGCCGTCGACGTAGAGCCCGCCGTCGCGCGGGGCCAGCGCGGCCAGGACCTCGGCCAGCATGACCGGCGCATGCAGGACCGGCGCGTGGCCAGCGGCGGCGCGCGGCGCGGCAGCCTCGGCCTGGGGGCGGCGGCTCGTCATGCCTCGCTCCTCGGCCGGCCGTTGGGCAGGCGCAGGGACAGGCCCCGGTCGCGGGCCTGGGCGCGGCGCTCGGCCTGGGAGCGGGCCAGGGCCTCGGGCTCCCAGATCCGGAAGGTCTTGCCCATGCCGACGAAGGCGGCGGTGCCGTCGAGACGGGCGAACTCGAGCAGGTCGGCGGGCAGCTGGATGCGGCCGTTGCTGTCCCAGGCGAGGCTGGCGCTGGTGCCGAAGATCACGTCCGAGAGCGTCTCCTGCTCGTCGGAGAACAGCTGGTACTCGTCGACCGAGTTGGACAGCTCCGACATGAAGCCCATGGCGCAGCCCTCGATCGCCTCGGCCTTGTAGGACGGGAAGCAGACGACGCCCGGGAAGGCGTCATCGGCCAGCACCTGCCGAAAGGCAGCCGGTACCGAGACGCGTCCCTTCGCGTCGATCTTGTTGATGTGGGTGCCGAGGAACGGCTGCCTCACCCTGGGTCTCCCGCCTGACGCCGCGACCCGTCGTGCGCACAGTCACTCGGGCCGTCCCCCTCCGACCCGTCCCGCGATGCGCTGGCTGCGCACGCCCCTGGGACGGCAATGGCCGTTATGGGATTTCATGGGATATCATGGGGCAAGATGGGCGTCAACGCGCGATGCAAGTATTCTGCGGCACTGTCGAAGATGTCAAAGCAGTTTATGAAAAGTTATCGAGCCGCACGAAGGCCTTGTTTCTGGCGTTGGGAAGGCGGCGTCAGTCGCGGCGCGCCGACATCTTTTGTTCTCTATATGTTCTAACAGTGATGACGCGGCAGAAAGGGGAGGAATAGACGCCAGACGGCCTGTAAGCCGGGTTCTGTCCAAGGCCGCGCCCGAAGGCCCGGCCTCTGGATGGCCATTCATCTGGGACGCCCGTTGCCGGGCGCCTCGCGCGACCTACCCGGACGACGGCACGGAGAACCTGCCCGGCCTTGCGGCCTGTCGTCCCTATTCGGTCTTGCTCCCGGTGGGGTTTACCGTGCCGGACCCGTTGCCGGGCCCGCGGTGCGCTCTTACCGCACCCTTTCACCCTTACCTTGCCGGGACGCCCGTTTCCGGACGGCGGCGAGGCGGTTTGCTTTCTGTGGCACTATCCCTGGGGTCGCCCCCGCCGGGCGTTACCCGGCACCGCATTTCCGTGGAGCCCGGACTTTCCTCCCATCGGGGTTTACACCCCGACCGGCGGC
>NZ_JBBDQW010000025.1:3260-156340 GCF_040905785.1 Tistlia sp. | reverse complement strand
CGAACACAACGCAGCGTCGAGACGAAGACGCTTACTCAGACAGGCTCCTAGGCCGGGGCCTTCTCGCGCAGCCGCTGCATCAGCCAGACGCGCACGGCGCTCGAGAGGTTGCCGCCGCTGCCGTCGGCGGCGCGATTGCGGTCGATGCGCTCGACCAGGGCGTTGACCGAGGTGCCTTCCTCGGTCAACGCGTCCTGCAGCGCCTTCCAGAACACCGCCTCGAGCGACAAACTCGTGCGATGACCGGCGATGGTCACCGAGCGTTTGCGCAGGATCCCGCTTCTGCTCATGCTTTCTCCCGTGTCTGGTCCCCCGGTGTCTGGTCCGCCCCGGGCGGCGGGCGCGGCGGCGGTCACCGGGGCGCTGGTCGGCGCGGGCCCAGCATGGCTTCCGGGCGCACCTTCAGATCGAACTCCTCGGGCGTGACGTGGCCGAGCGCGACCGCCGCCTGTTTCAGGGTCGTCGCCTCGGCGTGGGCCTTCTTCGCGACCTCGGCCGCCTTGTCGTAGCCGATGTGCGGATTGAGCGCCGTCACCAGCATGAGCGAGCCGTGCAGCAGCTCGGCGATGCGCTGCTCGTCAGCCTGGATGCCGGCGACGCAGTTGTCCTGGAAGGAGCGCGCGGCGTCGCCGATCAGGCGCGCCGACTGCAGCAGGTTGTAGATCAGCACCGGCTTGAAGACGTTGAGCTCGAAGTGGCCGCTGGCGCCGGCCAGGGTGATCGTCGTGTGGTTGCCCATGACCTGGGTGCAGACCATGGTCAGCGCCTCGCTCTGGGTCGGGTTGACCTTGCCGGGCATGATCGAGGAGCCGGGCTCGTTGGCGGGCAGCCGCAGCTCGCCGATGCCGCAGCGCGGCCCGGAGCCGAGCAGGCGGATGTCGTTGCCGATCTTCATCAGCGAGGCCGCCACCGTGTTGAGCGCGCCGGAGGCCTCGACCATGGCGTCGTGCGCGGCCAGCGCCTCGAACTTGTTGGGAGCCGTCACGAAATCCAGCCCGGTCAGGCCGGCGACCTCGGCGGCGAAGGCCTCGGCGAAGCCCGGCTCGGCGTTGAGGCCGGTGCCGACGGCAGTGCCGCCCTGCGCCAGCTCGAGCAGGCCCGGCAGGACCGCCTCGATGCGTCGGACGCCGCGGGCGGCCTGCTCGGCGTAGCCCGAGAACTCGTCGCCCAGGGTCAGGGGTGTCGCGTCCATCAGGTGGGTTCGGCCGATCTTGACGAGGTCCCGGAAGGCCGAAGCCTTCTCGGCGAGGCCCTCGGCCAGGTGGCGAAGGCCGGGCAGGGTGCCCTCCGCCAGGGCCAGGCCTGCGGCGATGTACATGGCGGTCGGAAAGGAGTCGTTCGACGACTGGCCGCGGTTGACGTGGTCGTTGGGATGCACCGGGCGCTTGCCGCCGCGCGTGCCGGTGAGGATCTCGTTGGCCCGGCCGGCGATGACCTCGTTGGCGTTCATGTTGGTCTGCGTGCCCGAGCCGGTCTGCCAGACGACCAGCGGGAACTCCGCGTCCAGGGCGCCGGAGGCGACCTCTCCGGCCGCCTCGACGATGGTGCCGGCGAGTTCCGCGGGCAGAGCCCCGAGCCGCTCGTTGACCCGGGCGGCCGCCAGCTTCTGCAGCCCGAAGGCGTGGATCAGGGCGGGCGGCATGCGCTCCTCGCCGATCCGGAAGTTCTCCAGGGAGCGCTGGGTCTGGGCGCCCCAGTAGCGCGCCGCCGCGACCGCGATCTCGCCGAGCGAATCGCTCTCCAGCCGGGTCTCCTCCCAGCCCTCCGGCCGCTCGTTCGGGCTTTCGCTGCTCAAAACCGCCTCCCGCGTCGCCGCTTCGCCGCCCCCCTGAGTTAGGAAGCGCCGACATCGCGTGCTACCCCAAATCGCGCGCAACGGCGTCGGCGGCGGCAGCGGACCGCCGGATCCGGCGGCCGGGCGGGCGGCTGCGGCCGCCGCCTGCCGGCGCCACTGGCAGGCGCTCCGGGCTTCGGGCAAAGTGGCGGAAATGTCCGAGCTGGTCCCGATCCTCCTCGCCCTCGTCGTGCTGCTCATCGGCGTCAGCCTGCTGGCACCGCTCGCCGAGCGCGTGCGCCTGCCCTTCGCCGCGCTGCTGGTCTGCCTGGGCATCCTGATCGGCCTCGCCGACCTGCTGCTCGATCCCTTCGGCCTGGGCCAGCCGTCGAGCGGCGAGATCGCTGTGGTCGACAGCCTCTTCGTCGGGCTGCGCGTGATGGGGCTCGGCGCCGACGGCTATCTCTATCTGTTCCTGCCGCCGCTGCTGTTCGCGGCGGGGCTCGGAGTCGACGTCCGGCTGCTGCTCGACGAGGTCGCTGCGGTCCTGCTGCTCGCCGTGGTCGCGGTCGCGGTCGCCGCCGGGATGATCGGCTTCGCGCTCTCCGGGGTCTCCGACCGCGGCCTCGTGGTCTGCCTGCTGCTCGGCGCCATCGTCGCCACGACGGACCCGGCCGGCGTGATTCAGGTCTTCCGCGACATCGGCGCGCCGCGCCGCCTGACCGTCCTGGTCGCGGGCGAGAGCCTGTTCAACGACGCCGCGGCGATCGCCTTCTTCGCGCTGCTGCTCTCGATGCTGACGTCCGGCGTCGAGCCGGACCCGGCGGCGGCTGCCATGACCTTCCTGACCGACTTCGCCGGCGGCCTGGCGCTCGGCGTCGTGCTCGCGCGGCTCGCCTGCCTGGTGCTGCCCTACCTGCGCGAGATGCCGATCGCCGCCATCACCTTCTCGGTCGCGCTCGCCTACCTCGCCTTCATCGTGGGCGAGGACTACCTGCGGGTCTCCGGCGTCGTCGCGGTGGTGACCGCCGGCCTGGTGATCTCGGTCGAGGGGCCGCTCCGGATCTCGCCGACCGCCTGGAGCCACCTGTCACAGACCTGGCAGCAGCTCGACTTCTGGGCGACCTCGCTGGTCTTCGTGCTGGCCTCGATGCTCGGCGTCCGGCTGCTCGAGGACATGACCTGGAGCGAGCTCGGCCTGCTCGGCGTGCTGATCGTGGCTTCGCTGGCGGCCCGCGCAGTCGTGCTCGAGGGCCTGTTCCCGCTGCTCGTGCTGGCCGGCCTCGCCCAGCCGCTCGGACGGCGCACCCGCTTCGTCATGCTGTGGGGCGGCCTGCGCGGCGCGACGACCCTGGTGCTGGCGCTCTCGGTCGTCGACAACGCGGCGCTGCCGGTCGAGGTGCGGCGCTTCGTCGGCATGCTAGCGACCGGCTACGTCTTCTTCACGCTGTTCGTGAACGGCAGCACGCTGCGACCCTTGATCGGCTGGCTCAGGCTCGACCGCCTGTCGCCGACCGAGGCGGCGCTGCGCGACCGGGTGATGGCGCTCTCCGCCCAGTCGATCCGGCGCCAGATCGCCGAAACCGCCGACAGCTACGGCTTCGACCCCGACCTGGCCGAGGGCCTGGGCCCGCCCGACCAGCCGGCCGAGGAGGCGCTGCGCATCTCGCACGAGCATCGCCTGGAGGTCGGCCTGCGCACCCTGACCAACCGCGAGAAGGAGCTCTACCTCGGGCACTTCCAGGATCGCTCGGTGTCGCGCGGCCTGGTCGGCCGGCTGGTCGCCTTGGCCGACCGGCTGCTCGACGCGGTCAAGGTCGAGGGTGCGCGGGGCTACCGGCGCGCCGGCAGCGGGCCGGTCCTGCTGTCCTTTCGGCTGCGCCTGGCGACGCGGCTGCAGCGCCTGACCGGCTGGAGCGGCCCTCTGGCCGAGGCGCTGGCCGACCGCTTCGAGCAGCTGCTCGCAGTCCAGCTCGTGATGCGCGAGCTGCAGGGCTACATCGCCCAGTCGCTCGGACCGCTGCTCGGCGAGCGCGTGCGCGACGACCTGGCCGAGCTTCTGGACAGTCGGCGCCAAGCCGTCGACGACGCCCTGGCCGCGGTCGAGCTGCAGTATCCCGGCTTCGCCCGGGCGCTGCGCCGCCAGTACCTGGCACGCGCCGCCCTGCGCCTGGAGGAGGGCGCCTATCGCCGGCAGCTCGAGGAATCGGTGGTCGGCCGGGAGGTCTACGACGACCTGATGCAGGATCTGGCGAGGCGCCAGCGCGCGCTCGATCGCCGGCCGTCGCTCGACCTCGGCCTGCGCCTGATGGAGATGGTCCGCCGGGTCTCGCTGTTCCGCGGCGTCGACGCCGGCGGCCTCGCCGAACTCGGGCAGATGCTGCGCGCGCGCCTCGCCCATCCCGGGGAGCAGATCGTCACCAAGGGTGCCACCGGCAACTCGATGTTCTTCATCGCCTCGGGGGAGGTCGAGGTTTGCCTGCCGGAGCGCAAGCCCGACGAGCGGATCCTGCTCGGCCCCGGAGACTTCTTCGGTGAGCTCGCGCTGCTCCACCGTCAGCCGCGCAGCGCCGACGTCGTGGCCTGCGGCTACTGCCACCTGCTCGAGCTCGATGCGGCGGACTTCCGGCGCCTGATGCGCCGCCAGCCCGCCATGCGCCGGCAGATCGAGAAGGTCGCCTCGGAGCGCGCCGACGGCAAGGCGCCCGAAGAGACCGGGCAGCCGGATGCGGCGGGCTGAGCCGACTCCGCGGGCCCGTCAGAGCGCGGCGAGGAAGCGCTCGACGGCCTCGATCGCCTCGGCCCGGTTCTGCGCCTCGCTGCGACCGCTCGCCTTGCGCGGTTTGAGGTCGTGGTCGCCGTCGTCGAGCCAGTGGACGCGCAGGCCCGGGGCGAGGGCATAGCCGGCGACCTCGGCCTCGCCGCCGAAAGGGTCGCGCGTGCCCTGCAGGATCAGCCCCGGCGTGGCCAGGGCGGCCAGGTGAGCGGTGCGCGGGCGTTCGGGCTTTCCGGGCGGGTGGAAGGGATAGCCGAGGCAGACCAGGCCGCGCGCCGGCGTGCCCTCGGCCTCCAGCTCGGCGGCCAGCAGGCTGGCCATGCGGCCGCCCATCGACTTGCCGCCGAGCACGACCCGCCCGGGCCCGCCGAGCTGCGCCACGACGCCGCGCCAGGATGCGAGCAGCACCGGCGCGCGGTCGGGCGGACGCTTCCGGCCGTCGGCGCGGCGCCGGGCCATGTAGGGGAACTCGAAGCGCGCGACGCGCCGCCCGCGCGCCGCCAAGCCCTCCGCGAAGGCGGTCATGAAGGGCGTCTCGGCGCCGGCCCCGGCTCCGTGCGCCAGGACCAGGGTCACGGGCGCCTCGGCCGGTCCGTCGAACAGCAGCGGGATGGCGTCGTTCATCGGGCCTTAACCCTCCGGGCGGCAGGGTAGCGGCTTCCGGAGCGCGAGCAAGGAGCGCGGCTGCCCGTGACCATCCAAGACGATATCCGCCAGCGCGATCTCAGCGGCAAGACCGTGCGCGAGATGGACGAGCAGGAGAAGCTGGAGATCAAGCGCCGATTCGACGAGTTCGTTGAGCTCGTCAAGACCCGTAAGGTCCAGGTCGACGCGCCGACGCCGCCGAGGCAGGTCGCCAAGTGGAACCCGCTCGCCCAGGGTGGCAGGCGGAGCTGACGGCTCCGGCGCCTCCCGCGCCTCAGGTCTTGTTCCGGAACCGGTCCAGGGTGACGACCTTCTCCCCGGCGCTCTCCGGCGGCTCCCTGTCGGGAGGGCCGGCGAGGTCGAGCGCCTCGTCCTCCGCGGCCTCTCCGTCCAAAATCTCGTCGGGGCCGCCCTGCTCCAGGCTGCCCTCGTCCAGGCTACTCGAGGCGAACTGCAGGCCGAAGCGCACGGAGGGATCGGCGAAGGTCGAGATCGCCTCATAGGGCACGACCAGCGTCTCGGCCACCTCGTTGAAGGTCAGCACCACGCTGAAGTGGTCCTCGGCGACCTTCAGGTCCCAGAAGCGGTTCTGCAGGACGACGGTCATCTCGCGCGGATAGCGCCGCTTCAGCGCCTCCGACACCTCGACCGCCTCCCAGTCCGTGCGGAAGGTGAGATAGAAGTGGTGGTCGCCGGTCAGGCCGTGCTCGGCCGTCACGCCCAGCGCCTCGCGCACGACCGTGCGCAAGGCCTTTTCGACCATGAGGTCGTAGCGGTATGGATCGTCGGTCATCATGGCAGTCTAGCCTGGATTTTTGATACTGGAAGGGGTCGGCATCGCTCCTGGCGGGCTCGATCCGCAGGAGAAGCCTGAAGAGCGTAGCCGAAGCTAGGGTCGAAGGCTTCGACGCCGGCTAGCGCCATCCCATCGGGAACAAAGGTGCGAGTCGGGGAGGGGCCCGCGAGCATCGGAGAAGGCGCGCGAGAAAGCGGGGCGCTTCTGTTGCCAGGTGCGCCCCAAACCCCGCCTGAACGCGCTGAACGTCCAGGACTTTAGAGTCGGTTCATCCGACCGCTTTACGCGGCGAGACGAGCCTCAGCATAGTTGTCGTTGGCAACTATGATTTTGGCCCGATAACGGCGGTACCATGCCGAGCGCCGTACGTATCTTTACTGCAGGTGTCGATCCTGGTTCGCCCCCGTCGGCGGGCCGCACGGGGCTCCATCGAAGCCGGTCCGCGCGGATCCCGAAAACTGGTGGAGGCGCCGGGTACTGCCCCCGGGTCCACTCTGCTTATTCCATACGCCCGTTTTGCGCCATAGCCGGTTTCCCAGCAATCCTCAATGTAGGGATTTTCGCGGCGGAATCAACGCCTCTCGACGGCGTAGCCCTACCCTGCGCGCCGACGGGTCCACCCCGGAGGCACGCGATGGTATACCGTGCCTCGTCAAGCCGGCGGCGACCGGCGGATGCGGCCCGAGGCGGCCGGATCGCAAGGGGAGGAGCGGGGCCATGGGGCGCGCGGAGCGCTGGTTCGTGGAAGCCAACCGGGCGGTCGTCGCCCTGGCGCTGGCGGCGATCTTCGTCATCGTCTTCGCCAACGTCGTGCTGCGCTACGGCTTCGGCTGGTCGCTGTCCTGGGCCGAGGAGACGGCGCGTTTCCTGATGGTGTTCGGCGCCTTCGCCGGGGCCGGGCTGGCGCTGCGCGAGGGCCGGCTGGTCGAGATCGATCTCTTCGTCGCGCTCCTGCCCCGCCGGCTGCGCCTCGCGCTGCGCTGGGCCACGGTGCTGGCGATGGGCGGCTTCATGGCGGCGCTGCTCTGGCTCGGCATCGCGTTCGTCGAGTTCGGCTGGTCCAAGGAGACCATGGCGACGCAGATCCCGCGCGGCGTGCCCTACCTGGCGCTGCCGATCGGCGCCGCCCTGTTCCTGGTCCACCTGCTGCTCTTCGCTGCGCGCTACGTCCAGGAGGGCTACCTCTTCGCCGACCTCCCGGAGGAGCCGGCGGCGGCGCCGGAGGCGCGCTGAGCGATGGCGCAGAGCCTGATCCTGCTGTTCTTCCTGACCCTGGCGCTGGGCGTGCCGGTCGCCTTCACCATGGGCATCGCCGGGCTCTCGGCGATCTTCGTCGAGGGCACGCTCAACCCGCTGGTCGCCACCCAGCGCCTGTTCGGCGGCATCGACTCCTTCCCGCTGATGGCCGTGCCCTTCTTCGTGCTGGCCTCCGAGCTGATGACCGCGGCCGGCCTGACCCGCTCGCTGCTGCGCTTCGCCGACGCCCTGGTCGGCCACATCCGCGGCGGCCTTGGCCACGTCAACGTGCTGGTCTCGATGCTCTTCGCCGGGATCAGCGGCTCGGCGCTGGCCGACGCCGCCGGCCCCTCGGCGATCGTCATGCGCATGATGCGCCAGGCCGGCTACGAGCCGAACTACGCCGGTGCGCTCTCGGCGGCGACGGCGACCATCGGGCCGATCATCCCGCCCTCGATCCTGATGGTCGTCTACGCGATCTCCGACAGCCGCGTCACGGTCGCCGGCCTGTTCCTGGCCGGCGTCCTGCCCGGCCTGCTGCTCGGCCTCGCGCTCAGCCTGGCCAATCACATCGTCTCGACCCGCCACGGCTACCGCGGCCGCGAATCCCGCGCCGGCGCCGGCGAGCTGGGCCGCGCGACCCTGGCGGCGCTGCCCGCCCTGGTCATGCCGGCGATCATCCTCGGCGGCATCCTGGGCGGCCTCTTCACGCCGACCGAGGCGGGCGCGGTGGCGACGGCCTATGCCCTGCTGGTCGGCCTGGCGCTGCGCCGCACCGGGCAGGGCGGGCTCGGCCTGGCCGGCCTCTACGAGGCCCTGGCGCGCGCGGCCGTGACGACCTCCTCGGTGCTGCTGATCGTCGCCATGGCCTCGCTGTTCGGCTGGCTGCTGACCTACCTGCAGATCCCGCAGAGCCTGGCGGCCTGGGTCGCGCTGCTCAGCGACGACCGCCTGACCGTGCTGTTCCTGCTGGCGATCTTCGCGCTGCTCTGCGGGCTGGTCATCGACACCCTGCCGGCGCTGATCATCCTGACGCCGGTGCTCGGGCCGATCGCCTACCAGTTCGGCATCGACCCGCTGCAGTTCGCCATGATGCTCGTGCTCAACCTGACCATCGGCATGATCACGCCGCCGGTCGGCCCCGTGCTCTTCGTGATCGCGACCGTGGGACGCCTGCGCATCGCAGCGCTCTCGCGTGCCGTGCTGCCGCTGCTCGCGGCAGAGTTCGTCGTGCTGCTGCTCGTCATCCTGGTGCCCCAGGTCAGCACGGCAATACCGGCCTACTTCGGCCTGACCCACTAGACACAAGAAATCCGGGAGGAAACACGATGAGGCATTCATGGATCGTGGCAGCGGCGCCGGCGGCGCTGGCCGCCGCCGTCGCGCTGACCGCCGCCGGCCCCGAGGGCCGGGCCGCCGAGGCCAAGGCGCTCAAGTACGCGCACTTCCAGTCGGCCGACCTGTCCGCGCCCAAGCACGCCGCCGCGCTCGCCTTCGAGAGCTGCCTCGAGGGCAAGACCTCCGGCGCCATCGACGTGCAGGTCTACCCGGCCAGCCAGCTCGGCGACGGCGGCCAGGTGATCGAGGGCCTGCAGCTCGGCTCGGTCCAGATGGGCGTCGTCCACGACGGGCCCATCTCGGCGGTCTACAAGCCCTTCGCCGTGCTCGCCATGCCCTACCTGTTCGACGACCAGGCCATGGCCTGGTCGGTGGTCGATGGCCCCTTCGGCGAGGAGCTGTTCGAGGACATGCGCCAGCAGACCGGCATCAAGGTCTTCGGCCTCGCCGACAACGGCGTGCGCAACTTCACCAACTCGAAGAGGCCGATCGAGGTGCCGAGCGACATGGCCGGCATGAAGATGCGCGTGATGACCGCGCCCGTCTGGATCAAGCTGGTCGAGTCGCTCGGCGCCTCGGCGACGCCGGTGCCCTGGCCCGAGCTGCCTGGCGCGCTGCAGCAGGGCGTTGTCGATGGCCAGGAGAACGGCGTCACCAACATCATCGACGCCTCGCTCTACCAGCACCAGAAGTACGTCTCGCTCGACGGCCACGTCTTCTCCTGGCACGCCTACATGATGAACGACGACTTCTACCAGGGCCTGGAGCCGGGCGAGCGGCAGGCCGTCGACCAGTGCGTGGAGATTTCCAAGACCATCCACCGCGGCATGACCGCGGCCCAGGACGCCAACGCCGCCACCATCCTGGGCGCCAAGGGCATGACCGTGGTCGCGGTATCGCCCGACCAGAAGGCGCAGTTCCGCGAGCTCGCCCAGCCTGCGGTGCGCGAATGGATCGTCGGCGAGATCGGCGAGGACTGGCCGGCCAAGCTCGACGAGGCGGTCGAGGCCTACCGCAGCCAGTGGTAGGTCCGCGCTGACGAAGGCAGCCCGCGTCCTCCACGCCGCCGGAGGGCGCGGGCTCCTCGCTATCGCAAACGGAAAACGACAAGGAGACCTGCAGTGAAGCATGCGCTGGTGACCGGCGGGACCCGCGGGATCGGCTACGGCGTCGTCGAGGTGCTGCTCGAGGCCGGTTGGTCGGTCACCGCGACCGGGGTCTCGGAGCAGGAGGTCGCCGGCTGCCCGCCGCACGAGCGGCTGACCGCGCGGCCGCTCGACGTCACCGACCAGGCCGCGGTCGAGGCGCTGGTCGGCGGCCTCGAACGGCTGGACGGGCTGGTCAACTGCGCCGGCATCCTGCTGCGCGGCCAGGAGTACGACCTGGAGACCTTCCAGCGCGTGATCGACGTCAACCTGGTCGGCACCATGCGCCTCTGCGTCGCCTGCCGGCCGCTGCTCGCGGAAGCCCGCGGCGCGATCGTCAACACCGCCTCGATGCTGAGCTTCTTCGGCGGCCCGATGGTCCCGGCCTACTCGGCCTCCAAGGGCGGCGTCGCCCAGCTGACCAAGGCGCTGGCCGCCAAGTGGGCGGCCGAGGGCATCCGCGTCAACGCCGTCGCCCCTGGCTGGATCGAGACCGGCATGACCCAGGGCCTGCGCGACGACAAGGCGCGCGAAGCGGCGATCCTCGGCCGCACGCCGCTGGGCCGCTGGGGCCTGCCGCGCGAGGTCGGCGAGCAGGTCGCCTGGCTGCTGTCCGACAAGGCGAGCTTCACGACCGGCGCCGTGCTGCCGGTCGACGGCGGCTACCTGGCCGTCTGAACCATAGGAAGGGAGACGCCACGAATGGCGCAGGACGAGACCGAAGACACCAGCCGCATGCCGTATCAGCTGCCCTTCCCGAAGGACGCGCTGACCGAGATCGTCGTGCCCTCGGCGATCCCCGAGGACGAGCGCCTTTGGGTGCCGCAGGCCGAGAACGTCTGGTTCCGGCCGCTCTGCCTGAACCGCAGCCAGGGCTACTGGATGAACCTGCTGAAGGTCCGCAAGTCCGGCGTGCTGGCGCGCCACCGCCATCCCCAGGGGGTGCACGGCCTGGTGCTCAAGGGCCGCTGGTACTACCTGGAGCACGACTGGGTCGCCGAGACCGGCTCCTACGTCTTCGAGCCGCCGGGCGAGACCCACACGCTGGTGGTGCCGGAGGACTGCGAGGAGATGATCACCTTCTTCCAGGTCAACGGCATCATGTACTACGTCGACCCCTGGGGTAAGGCGACCGGCTACGAGGACGTCTTCACCAAGATCGACATGTGCCGCGCCCACTTCCTCGACTGCGGCCTGGGCGAGGACTACGTCGAGCAGTTCATCCGGTAGGGGGCGGCGCACCCCGGAGGACCGACTTGACTCGACTCTCCCGGCCGGCGGAGCTTGGCGCCATGCCCGTCAGCGACAACCAGCGCGCCGAGATCGCGGCGCAGCGCGGCGCCAGCCGCCCGACCCGCCGAGCGACCGTCGAGGCCCTTGAGGAGATCCTCTACGAGCCGCTGCCGGTGCTCGACCACGGCTTCCTGCGCGTCGTCGACTACATGGGCGACGATGCCGCGGTGGTGCAGGCGGCGCGCGTCTCCTACGGCACCGGCACCAAGAAGGTGCAGGAGGACCGCGGGCTGATCCGCTACCTGCTGCGGCACCGCCACACCACGCCCTTCGAGATGTGCGAGCTCAAGGTCCACGTGAAGCTGCCAATCTTCGTCGCGCGGCAATGGATCCGGCACCGCACCGCCAACGTCAACGAGTACTCCGGGCGCTACTCGATCCTGGACCGGGAGTTCTACGTGCCGGCGCCCGAGCACCTGGCGGCCCAGTCGGCCGCCAACCGCCAGGGCCGCGGCGACGTCCTCGAGGGCGCCGAGGCGGCCGAGGCGCTGGCGATCCTGAAGGGCGACGCCGAGACCGCCTACGACCACTACGAGCGGCTGCTCAACGCCCGCGAGGACGGCAGCGTGCTGGAGGAGGGGCGCACCGGCCTGGCGCGCGAGCTGGCGCGCATGAACCTGCCGGTGAACTTCTATACGCAGTGGTACTGGAAGGTCGACCTCCACAACCTGCTGCACTTTCTCTCGCTGCGCGCCGATGCCCACGCCCAGTACGAGATCCGCGCCTACGCCGAGGTCCTGCTCGACGTCGTGCGGCGCTGGGTGCCGGCGACCTTCGAGGCCTTCGAGGACTACGTCTCCGGCGGCGCCCAGCTGTCGCGCCAGGGCCTCGAGATCGTCCGCCGCCTGCTCGCCGGCGAGACGGTCGAGCAGCCCGCCAGCGGCCTCAGCCCGCGCGAGTGGCGCGAGCTCATGGCCACGCTCGGCCGCGAGGGCTAGGCCCTCTCCTTCCGTCGCCCCCGCACTTACTCCGTCATTCCCGCGGAGGCGGGAATCCATGGAGAGCGGCCCTTTGCACGGGCGGGGCCCGCCTCGGGCACGGCGACAGGATTGCCGATTCACTATGGATTCCCGCCTGCGCGGGAATGACGGGGAGGGGCCGTCCCTATTCCCTTCAGTCACCAATGCGCGCGCGGAATATATTATCTGTGACGGAATATATCATTTAGGCGGTTTACAGCATTCGGGGCCGGTTCTACCGTCCTGCTCAAGCGCCGATTTGAGGCTCAGCTTGCGGGCGCTATAGAAATACTCGCTAAAGCGAGCGGGCCAGGAGCCCGCCGCGTCAGCCTCGGCGGGCTCTCTCTTTGCGCCCACCGACGGCGGACGTCCGGTTCTCCTCCCGTTCCTTAGAGCCTCGTCACCAGTGCTCCCGCTCCGGCACGACCGGAGGGAGCCGGAGAAGAGGAGCTACCCCGATGACCGCTTCCCGCCGTTCCGTCCTTTCGCTCGCCGCGGCCGCCGCCTTCGGCCTCGCCGCCGGCAGCCTGCCGGGCAGCCACGGACCCGCCCAGGCCGCCGACCTCGACCGCGTCACCCTCGACTACGCCTACTACAATCCGGTCGCGCTGCTGATCAAGGACCAGGGCTGGGTCGAGGAGGAGTTCGCCAAGGACGACATCGACGTCCGCTGGGTGCTCAGCCTGGGCTCCAACAAGGCGCTGGAGTACCTGCGCGGCGGCAGCGTCGACTTCGGCTCGACCGCCGGCGCCGCGGCCGTGGTCGGCCGCGCCAACGGCCTGCCGATCCAGTCGGTCTACATCTATTCCAAGCCCGAGTGGACCGCGCTGGTGACCCAGCCCGACAGCGGCATCGCCAAGGTCGAGGACCTCGCGGGCAAGCGCGTCGCCGTGACCCGCGGGACCGATCCGCACATCTTCCTGCTGCGCGCCCTGGCCGACGCCGGGCTCGGCGAGAAGGACATCGAGACCGTGCTGCTGCAGCACCCCGACGGCTACACCGCCCTGGCGCGCGGCCAGGTCGATGCCTGGGCCGGCCTCGACCCGCACATGGCCAAGGCCGAGCTCGAGTCGGGTTCGGTGCTGTTCTACCGGAACCCCGACTACAACACCTACGGCGTGCTCAACGTCCGCGAGGACTTCGCCGCCGAGCACCCGGAGATCGTGCGCCGGGTCCTGGCGCTCTACGAGCGCGGCCGCAAGCATGCCCTGGAACACCCGGAGGAGCTGCGCCGGGTCCTGGTCGAGGCGACCAGGATCAGCGAGGCGGTCGCCGACAAGCAGCTGCTGGAGCGCACCGACCTGTCGAACCCGGTGATCGGCCCGGTGCACCGCGAGGCCTTCGTCGCCGCCGGCCGGACCCTGCTCGACATCGGCGTGCTGCCCGAGGGCACCGACGTCGAGGCCGTGGTCGGGGGGGTGATCGAGCCGGCCTACATCGAGACCCTGGCGAGCCACTGAGCCGGCCATGAGCACCTTAGAACTGAGAAGCCGGCTCGCAGCCGGCCTGGGCAGGGCGGCGCCGCAAGGCGCCGCCTCCGCTCCGTCGCGCGGCGGCGCCCGCGGCCTGCGGCGCCTTTCCGGCCTGAGCGGCTGGTTGCTGCCGCTCGCCATCCTGGCGCTCTGGGAGGCGGCGAGCCGGCTCGCCCTGGTCTCGCCGCAGCTGCTGCCGACGCCGGGCGCGGTCGTCGCCGAGATCCTCGCCCTGGCCCAAAGCGGCGACCTTTTCGACCACGTCGCGGTGACCGCGGGGCGGGTCTTCGCCGGCTTCCTCTGGGGCACCCTGGCGGCGACCCTGCTGGGCACGCTGACCGGCGCCTCGGCGGCGGCGCGCAGCCTGCTCGACCCGACGATCCAGGCGCTCAAGGCGGTGCCCTCCCTGGCCTGGGTGCCGCTGTTCATCCTGTGGTTCGGCATCTTCGAGACCTCGAAGGTCGCCCTGATCGCGGTCGGCGTGTTCTTCCCGGTCTACCTGAACCTGATGGCCGGGATCCGCCAGACCGACCGCAAGCTGGTCGAGGTCGCCCGCGTCTACGGCCTCGGCCGCTGGCAGATCGCCCGCCGGGTCCTGGTGCCGGCGACCCTCCCGAGCTACTTCGTCGGCCTGCGCGGCGGCCTGGCGCTGGGCTGGATGTTCGTCATCGCCGCCGAGCTGATGGGGGCGAGCGAGGGCCTGGGCTTCCTCATGGTCGACGGCCAGATGACCGGCCGGCCGGCGCTGATCGTCGCCTCGCTGATCCTCTTCGCTCTGGTCGGCAAGGCCAGCGACGCCCTGCTCGCCGGCCTCGGCCGCCACCTGCTGACCTGGCAGGACTCCCTGGAGAACCGGGAGGGGGCCGGCAATGCCTGACGGCGGTATCCTGGAGCTGCGGCAGATCGACAAGGCCTTCGCGGACAAGGCCGGCGTCGCCCACCGGGCGCTGGCCGACGTCACGCTCAGCGTCGAGGAGCACGAGATCGTCGCCCTGGTCGGCACCAGCGGCTGCGGCAAGTCGACCCTGCTGCGCCTGGTCGCCGGCCTGGAGACGCCCAGCGGCGGCGCCGTCAGGCTTGCCGGACGGGCGATCGAGGGGCCGCGGCCGGAGGTCGGGGTGGTGTTCCAGGAGCCGCGGCTGATGCCCTGGCTGACGGTCGCCGAGAACGTCCGCTTCGCGCTCGCCGACCTGCCGCGCGAGGAGCAGGAGCGGCGCACCGCCGAGGCGCTCGAGAAGGTCAAGCTGCAGGGCTTCGAGCGGGCGCTGCCGCGCCAGCTCTCCGGCGGCATGGCGCAGCGCGTGGCGATCGCCCGGGCGCTGGCGCGGCGGCCGCGGATCCTGCTGCTCGACGAGCCCTTCGGCGCGCTCGACGCCTTCACCCGGCGGGCCATGCAGGCGCACCTGCTCGAGCTCTGGGCGGCCGAGCGCTTCACCATGCTGTTCGTCACCCACGACCTGGCCGAGGCGGTGACCCTGGCCGACCGCGTCGTCGTGCTGCGCGGCAACCCGGGACGGGTCGTCGAGATCGTGCCGGTCGACCTGCCCCGGCCGCGGCGCGGCGACCAGCCCGAGGCCGTCGCCCTGGAGCGCCACGTCGAGGGCCTGCTCGACCTGGGGTGAGGCGGCGGGCGGCGCTCCCGGGAGTCCTTGCCAGCGGTACCGCCCCTTGCGTCCCTCGACTGCGCCCGCTGCGCGGGCGCGCTCGGGCTGAATCGGCAGGGGTGCCGGCGGTAGCAGCGAGACGGGCGCGGGTCGGGCCGGAGCGGCACGACCCGCATCCCCCTCAGGTCACCATCGCCGTCGGCGGCCGGCGGCGGCGCAGGCCGGTCGAGGCGTAGATCAGAACGGCCGGCAGCAGGATCGCGCCGCCGATCAAGGTCGAGAGCTTCGGCACCTCGGCGACCAGCAGCCACGTCAACAGCGGTCCGAGAACGACCTCGAGCAGCGACAGCAGCGTGCCCTCGGCGACCGGCAGCAGCCGCGCGCCGCGGGTGTAGAGCACCAGCCCCACGCCGAGGTTGAGCGTGCCGAGCAGCAGGGCGAAGAGCGTGTCGGCGGGGCTCAGCACGAAGGGCAGGCCGCCGATCAGGCATAAGGTCGTCGCGAACAGCGTGCCGAACAGCCCGCCGTAGAGCACCGAGGGCAGCATGTCGGCCTTCTTCCGCCAGCGCAGCACCACGGAGTAGAGGGCGAAGCCGAGTGCCGCCGCTAGACCCAGCAGGTCGCCCAGCGCGCCGCCGGCGGCGAGGCCGTCGCCGACCATGACGCCGACGCCGACCAGGGCGATCGCCATGGCGATCCAGGTCGTGCGGCGGACCGCCTCGCCGAGCAGGAACTGGCCGAGCACGGCGCCCAGGATCGGGGAGCAGGACAGCAGGAACAGCACGTTGGCGACGGTCGTCTGGGTGATCGCCAGGATGTAGAGCGAGAAGGTCGCGCCGATGCAGAGGCCGGCGAGCACCGCCGGCCAGCCGGCCGCGCGCAGCATCGCCGGCAGCCGGCGCCCCTCCGTCAGCAGCAGCCAGGCGAGCAGGAACACGACCAGCGACGACGAGCGGTAGAACAGGATCTGCCAAGCCTCCGCCGACTCGATAAAGCGGACCAGCGGCCCGCCGATCGACCAGAAGACGGTGGCGAGCAGGACCAGCGCGCGGCCCCTGGCGAGGCGCGCGCCCTCCTCGTCGAGTCCGGCCACCAGCGGCGTCATGGGGCGCGATCATGGGGCCGGCGGGGGCGCCGGCCGGCATGCAATTTTCGCCGTCGTGCCCCTCGTCGCGGCGCCTCCGCCCGGGCCTTCCGGACCGGCCCTACTGCGGGGTCATGCCGCGCAGGCGCTCGGAGCGGCGGCGCAGCAGCTCGAGCACCGTCATCAGTACGATCGACAGTCCGATCAGGCAGGTCGCCACGGCCAGGATCGCCGGGCTGATCTGCTCGCGGATGCCCGACCACATCTGGCGCGGGATCGTGTACTCGGCGGGATTGAGCGCGATGAAGAGCACCACCACGACCTCGTCGAAGGAAGTCACGAAGGCGAAGAGGGCGCCCGAGATCACGCCGGGCATGATCAGCGGCATGGTGATCTTGAAGAAGGTCTGGCGCGGATCGGCGCCGAGCATCGCCGAGGCGCGGGTCAAAGAGTGGTCGAAGCCGATCAGGGTCGCGGTGACGGTGATCACCACGAAGGGCGTGCCGAGCGCGGTGTGCGCCAGGATGATGCCGACCAGCGAGTTCGTCAGGCCGACGCTGGAGTAGAAGAAGTAGATGCCGGCGGCCGTGATGATCAGCGGCACGACCATCGGCGAGATCAGCACCGACATGAAGAAGGTGCGCGCGGGCATCAGGCTGCGCGACAGGCCGAGCGCCGCCGTCGTGCCCAGGGCCGTCGCCAGGATCGTCGAGAAGAAGGCGACCACGACCGAGTTCTTGACCGAGTTCATCCAGCGGGCGTCGCTCATGAACATCTCGTACCAGCGGGTCGAGAAGGCCGACCGCTCGAGCGCCAGCATGCCCTCGGTGAAGGTGAAGTAGGGCTCGGCGTTGAAGGACAGCGGGATGATGATCAGGATCGGCGCGATCAGGAACAGGAAGACGAAGCCGCAGATCACCCGGAAGAGGACGTACCAGATCTTCTCGAGCGTGCTGGCGTAGCTGGGCAGGGAGGTCAGGTAGTACATGCGGCGTTCCTTCAGCCCAGCGACAGCTTCTCGACGCCGACCAGGCGGTTGTAGAGCGCGTAGAGGAGCAGCACGCCGGCCAGCAGGATGCCGCCGAGCGCCGCCGCCAGGCCCCAGTTCAGCGAGGACTGCATGTGGAAGGCGATGAAGTTGGAGATCATCTGGCCGGTGCGGCCGCCGACCAGGGCCGGCGTGATGTAGTAGCCGATCGACAGGATGAAGACGAGCAGCGCCCCGGCGCCGACGCCGGGCAGGGTGTTGGGCGCGTAGACGCGCCAGAACGCCAGGAAGCGCGGCGCGCCGAGCGACATGGCCGCGCGCATGTAGCTCGGCGAGATCGTCTTCATCACCGAGTAGAGCGGCAGCACCATGAAGGGCAGCAGGATCTGCGTCATCGCGATCACGGTGCCGGTCTGGTTGTAGATCAGCTGGACGCGGCCGGCCTCGGACAGGATGCCGAGCCAGACCAGGACGTCGTTGAGCACACCCTCGGTGCCGAGGATCACGATCCAGGAGGTCGTGCGCACCAGCAGCGAGGTCCAGAAGGGCAGCAGCACCATGATCATCAGCAGGTTGCTGGTGCGCAGCGGCAGGGTCGCCAGCAGGTAGGCGATCGGGTAGCCGAGCAGCAGGGTGAGCCCGGTCACCAGCAGCGACATCCACAGCGTGCGCATGAAGATCGGCACGTAGATCCGCCGCTCCTCCGGCGCCCGGACGATCTCGCCCTCGACGGTGTACTGGCGGTCCAGGGCGGCGACGTACTGCATGGCCGAGATCGGGTGGCTCAGCCTCTCGATTACCGCCCAGGTCCCGAGCTTGCCCCAGTCTTCGTTCTGCTCCAGGAACCAGTCGCGCCAGCTCGTCACGCCCTCGGCGTCGTCGATGCGCCGGGCCGTCCGCGTGAAGGTGCTGCGCAGGCCGCCTTCCTCGAAGTTTACCCTTGTCGCGACCTGGCCGATGGTGCGGTCCGCCGCGCTCTGCTCGAGGTCGCCGGCAAAGGCGGCGAAGACCGATTCCGGCGGCAGCTGGCTGCGATCCTCCCAGTCGCGAAGCGCCGCGCCGGTGTTCGGCAGCAGTTCCGAGACGGTCGCGTCGTGGACGCTGCGCCAGAGCATCTGGGCGATCGGGTAGATGAAGGTGACGCTGAGGAAGGCGAGCAGCGGCGCGACCAGCAGAAAGGCGCGCAGCTTGGCGCGGCGCTCGGCGCGGTGCAGCGCCCGACGCAGCGGCGTGCCGTCCGCCGTGGTCAGTCCCCGCAGCTCCTCGACCGTCGCCTGCGCCATCTCGAAGCCCCCCGACCGGATGAAAGCGAACTCTCAGCAAAGGCGGAGGGGGCCGCCGGGCGGCCGCCCCCTCCGGTCGCGGTCTACTGGGCGAGCCAGGCGGCGAAGCGCTCGTTCAGCTCGTCCTGGTAGTCCGCCCAGAACTCGAAGTCGTTCTGCAGCGCATTGGTGAAGTTGTCGGGCGCCGTCGGCATGTGCTCCAGCATATCCATACCGGCGACGGCATGCTTGCCGATCAGCGGCACCGATGACTTGCGGGCCGGCCCGTAGGAAATCCACGAGGCCTGGTCGGCGAGGCGCTGGGTGTCGGTCGAGAACTTGATGAAGTCCAGCGCCCGCTCCTTGTTCGGCGCGCCGGTCGGGATTGCCCACATGTCGAGGTCCCAGATCTGGCCGTCCCAAACGATGACGAAGGGCTTGTTCTCGACGGCGACCGCGTTGAAGACGCGACCGTTGTAGGAGGTCGCCATGACGACCTCGCCGTCCGCCAGCATCTGCGGGGGCTGAGCGCCGGCTTCCCACCACACGATGTGGTCCTTGATGGAATCGAGCTTGGCGAAGGCCCGGTCCCGGCCCTCGGCGGTCTCCAGCAGTTCGTAGACCTCCTCCGCCGGCACGCCGTCGCCGAGCAAGGCCATCTCCAGCGTTGCCTTGGGGTTCTTGCGCAGGGCGCGCTTGCCGGGGAACTTCTCGACGTCGAAGAAGTCGGCCATGGTGGTCGGCTTCTCATCCGGGAACTTGGTGTCGTCGTAGGCGTAGACGGTCGACCAGATGATGGTCGTGATGGCGCAGTCGGCCAGGGTACCGGGCAGGAAGTCCTCGGTCGCCGGGGTGCCGTCGGGAGCCGGCGGCAGCATTTCTGGGTCGAGCGGCTCGAAAAGACCTTCGTCGCAGCCGCGCACGGCGTCGGAGAGCTCTACGTCGATCAGGTCCCAGGTGACGTTGCCGGCCTCGACCTGCGCCTTCACCTCGGCCAGGCCGCCGTTGTAGTCGGCCGAGATGATCTCGACGCCGGTCTTCTCGGTGTAGGGCTTGTGGTAGGCCTCGACCTGGCTCTTGGTGTAGGCGCCACCCCAGGAGACGACGGTCAGCGACTCGGCGCTCGCAGCGCCGGCAGCCAGACCGCCGAGCGCCAGTGCCAACGCCGTGGTCTTCAAAAGATTGTTCATTGCTTCTGCTCTCCCTGTTTTACGGCCGGCTTTCGTGCGGCCCATTGGAACGCCCCCTCGGGGGAACACGACTGCCGACCCCGGACGCCGCTAGGCGTCGAGCGCGCGGCAATCCTCGACCGCCCAGCCGAGCTTGACCTGGCTGCCTTTGACCAGGCGGCTGTGGCCCTGCGCGTTCGGGACCTTGACGACGAAATCGTCGCTGCCCGCGAGGCTGCAGCGGGTGCGGATGTGGTCGCCGAGATAGATCAGCTCCTCGACGCGGGCGTCGAAGACGTTGGGCAGGGCGCCCTGGGGCGGATCGATCCGCACCCGCTCCGGGCGCAGCGAGAGGGTCGTCGCGCTGCCCTCGCCGGAGATGTTGACGGCCAGGGCCTGGACCTCGCTGCCGCAGGCCAGGGTGACCGTGCAGGCGGTACCGCCGTTCAGCCTCGAGACCCTGCCGCTGAGCCGGTTGTTCTCGCCGATAAACTGGGCGACGAAGGCGTTGTCGGGACACTCGTAGAGGTCCGCGGGGGTCGCGAGCTGCTGGATGACGCCGTCGTTGAAGACCGCGATGCGGTCGGACATGGTCAGCGCCTCGGACTGGTCGTGGGTCACGTACACCACGGTGATGCCGAGCTGGTCGTGGAGGTGCTTGATCTCGAGCTGCATCTGCTCGCGCAGCTGCTTGTCGAGGGCGCCGAGCGGCTCGTCCATCAGCACCAGCGTCGGCTCGAAGACCAGGGCGCGGGCCAGGGCGACGCGCTGCTGCTGGCCGCCCGAAAGCTGCGCCGGCCGCCGGTTGCCGAACTTGGCCAGCTGAACCATCTCGAGGGCGCGCTCGACGCGGCGCTGGACCTCGCTCTTCGGCACCTTGCGGACCTGCAGGGGGAAGGCGAGGTTCTCGTTCACCGTCATGTGCGGGAACAGGGCGTAGTTCTGGAACACCATGCCGATGTCGCGCTTGTGCGGCGGCACGTTGTTCAGCCTGCGGCCGCCGAGCTCGATGTCGCCGTGGGTCGGCGTCTCGAAACCCGCCAGCATCATCAGCGTCGTCGTCTTGCCGGACCCGGACGGCCCGAGGAGCGTCAGGAACTCCCCGCGGCTGATCTCGATGTCGAGGTTTTTGACGACCAGCGTCTCGCCGTCATAGCTTTTCTGTACGCCTGCGAATCGTACCAGTACGTCTTTGTTTTTCGTCATTCCCTGCCCGGCTCCCGCGTCGCCCACGATTCCCCGCGTCCGCACGGCCGTTTCATCCCCTGACATTTTCGTATGGCTGTCTTGCTGCAGCCCGATAGCTGGATGCTATTGCAAGGCCGCAGCGATTTCGAGTCGGATTTTTGGCAGCGCACAACAACCCGCAAGGGATGCGGGTCTGTCCTCACGGCTCAACCGGTCGGGAGCCTAGGCGGCCCGGCGTAGCCCCATCTCGGCCCAGATCGACTCCAGGGCGTGGACCAACGAGTCGATCTGCGCAGCCTCGTGCAAGGGCGAGGGCGTGAAGCGCAGACGCTCGGTGCCGCGCGGCACCGTCGGGTAGTTGATCGGCTGCACGTAGATCGCGAAGCGCTCGAGCAGCAGGTCGCTGACCGCCTTGCACAGGCGCGCGTCGCCGACCAGCAGGGGCACGATGTGGCTCTCGCTCTCGATCAGCGGCAGGCCGGCCGCACGCAGACGGCGCTTCAGCTCGGCGGCGTTGGCCTGCTGGCGCCGGCGCTCGGCGTCGCTCGCCTTCAGGTGGCGCACGCTGGCCAGGGCGCCCGCGGTCAGCGCCGGCGCCAGCGAGGTCGTGAAGATGAAGCCGCTGGCGTGGGAGCGCACGAAGTCGATCAGCGCGGTCGAGCCGGCGATGTAGCCGCCCATCACCCCGAAGGCCTTGGCCAGCGTGCCCTCGATCACGCTCAGGCGGTCCATCACCCCGTCGCGCTCGGCGATACCGCCGCCGCGCGGGCCGTAGAGCCCGACGGCGTGAACCTCGTCCAGGTAGGTCAGTGCGCCGTGCTGCTCGGCGACCTCGCAGAGCTCGGCGAGCGGCGCGATGTCGCCGTCCATCGAGTAGACGCTCTCGAAGGCGACCAGCTTGGGCCGCTCGCGCTCAAGGCCGGCGAGCCGGCGGTCGAGGTCCTCGGGATCGTTGTGACGGAACAGCTGCTTTTCGGCGCGGCTGTGCCGGATGCCCTCGATCATCGAGGCGTGATTCATCTCGTCCGACAGCACGACGCAGCCGGGCAGCTGCGAGGCCAGCGTGCCGAGGCTGGCCCAGTTCGACACGTAGCCCGAGGTGAAGAGCAGCGCCGCCGGCTTGCCGTGCAGGTCGGCGAGCTCGCGCTCCAGCTCGACGTGCAGGTGGTGCGTGCCGGAGATGTTGCGGGTGCCGCCGGCCCCTGCGCCGTAGCGCGTCACAGCCTGCCGCATGGCCTCGATTACCGCCGGATGCTGGCCCATGCCGAGATAGTCGTTCGAGCACCAGACCGTGACCGGGCGCGGGGGGGGCCCCCCGCGCCGCCGTGGCGGAGCGCGCCGGGAAAGCTGCCGACGTGGCGCTCCAGCTCGGCGAAGGTCCGGTAGCGGCCCTCCGCCTGGAGCGCGCGCAGCCGCTGGTCGAAGAAGGCCTCGTAATCCATCGTGGGATCGCCGTGGGTGTGTTTCCGATCCGGGGTGCCCGGAAGTGTCGCAGATTGCCCGACCCGGGGGCAATGAAGGATGCTTCGCCAGCGGCGCCCTGCCGCACCGGTCGGCGCCCTGCCGCACCGGTCGGCGCCCTGCCGCACCGGTCGGCGCCTTGCCGCACCGGAAAGACACCTCGAGGCGGCGATGGACGAGACCTTGCACATCAGGCCGGCGGCGGACCGCGACCTGGACCGGCTGGCGGCCATGATGGTCGAGTTGCACCGCCACCTCGCGCTGCCGCCCTCGCCGGCGACGCCGGCGCTGCTGTGGGCGCAGCTCTCGGCCGAGCCGCCGCCCTTCGCCTGCCTGGTCGCCGAGCGCACCGGCACCCTGGTCGGCTACGCCGCCTACTGCGACTTCTATAACAGCGACTACATGGCCCGCGGCTTCTGGCTCTGCGACCTCTTCGTCGACCCGGCGCTGCGCAGCGCCGGCGCCGGCCGCGCGCTGCTGGCCGAGCTGTCACGCATCGCCGTCGAGCAGGAACGGGTCTCGATCTGGTGGGGCGTGCACCGCACCAACCTGCGGGCGATCGGTTTCTACGACCGCATCGGCGCCGGCGACTTCCAGGTCGACCTGCGTGAGCTCGAGACCGACGCCCTGCAGGCCCTGGCCGCCGAGGCACGGGCGGGAGCCGGCAGCGCCACCTGAGCGGCCGAGCGGCGCCCCCCCCAAAGCAAAAGGCCGGGCGGGGGTGAGCCGCCCGGCCTTCGCCGGAAGCCTGGGTGGCAGGCGGCCTACTCGGCGGCCATGCCCTTGCTGTTGGCCCAGTCGAGGGTCTCCGCCAGCGCCTTCTCGAAGCGGTCGAGCAGCTCGTTCATCTGCGCCTCGTCGATGATCAGCGGCGGGCAGAAGGCGAGCGCGTCGCCGAGGTTGCGCAGGATCAGGCCGTGCTCCTGGCAGCGGTCGAAGCAGTACTGCCCGACCGAGCCGACCGGGTCGAAGCCGGCCTTGGTCTTCTTGTCGGAGACCAGCTCGACGGCGGCGATCATGCCGACGCCGCGGACCTCGCCGACCAGCGGGTGGTCGAGCAGCTTGCGCAGGCGGCCCTGCAGGATCTCGCCCTGCTTCGCCGCGTTGGCGACCAGGTCGAGCTCCTCGATGAGCTTGATGTTCTCCAGGGCGACGGCGGTCGCCGCGGGATGGCCCGAGGCGGTGAAGCCGTGGCCGAAGGTGCCGATCTTGGCCGTGTTGTCGGCGACGCCCTGGTAAATCTTGTCGTTCATCAGCAGGGCCGAGAGCGGCAGGTAGGACGAGGTCAGCGCCTTCGACATGACCACCATGTCCGGCTCGATCCCGTAGAGGTCGCTGCCGAACATCCGGCCGGTGCGCCCGAAGCCGTTGATCACCTCGTCGGCGATGATCAGCACGTCGTGCTTGCGGCAGACCTTCTGGATCTTGTCCCAGTAGGTCGCCGGCGGCACGATCACGCCGCCCGCGCCCATCACCGGCTCGCCGATGAAGGCGGCGACGGTGTCCGGGCCCTCGCGCTGGATCAGCTCGTCGAGCTGGCCGGCGAGGCGGCTGGCGAATTCCTCCTCGCTCTCGCCCTCCCAGGCGAAGCGGTAGTGGTGCGGGCAGGCGGTGTGGAGGATGTTGGCGATCGGCAGGTCGAAGTCGCGGTGGTTGGCGGGTAGTCCGGTCAGGCTGCCCGAGGCGATGGTGATGCCGTGGTAGCCCTTGATCCGGCCGATGATCTTCTTCTTCTCGGGCCGGCCGATCGCGTTGTTGTAGTACCACACCAGCTTGACGGCGGTGTCGTTGGCCTCGGAGCCGGAGGAGGTATAGAAGACCTTGCTCATCTCGCCCGGCGCCATCGCCAGCAGCTTCTCCGACAGCGCGATCGAGGGCTCGTGGCTCTTGTGCGCGAAGGAGTGGTAGTAGGGCAGCTTGGCGAGCTGGTCGGCGGCCGCCTTGACCAGGCGGTCCTGGCCGAAGCCGACGGCGACGCTCCACAGGCCCGCCAGGCCCTCGATGTACTGCTTGCCGGCGGTGTCGTAGACGTAGATGCCCTCGCCGCGCTCGATCACCATGGCGCCCTTCTCTTCGTGCTTGCGGGCGTTGGTGTAGGGATGCAGGTGGACCGCGACGTCGCGGAACTCGGGCGAATTGGCGCGGGAGGCCATGGCGGAAACTCCGGAAGCTTGTTGGAAACGGCGCTAGCCTAGTCCGCGTCTGGAACGGCAGCAAGCGACGCCGCGCCCGGATCGGCACGAACAGGGGAGACATGCAGGAAATGACGAGGATCTGCCTTGCCGGAGCGACCGGCTGGACGGGGCGTGCCGTGGCGGCGGCGGCGCTCGATGCCGAGGACGTCACCCTGGTCGGCGCGGTCGCGCGCCGCTCGGCCGGGCAGGACCTCGGCGAGGCGCTCGGGCGCGCGCCCGCCGGACTCGAGATCGCGGCCTCGGTCGAGGCGGCGCTCGCCGCCGCCGAGGCCGACGTGCTGGTCGACTACACCCATCCCTCGGCGGTCAAGGACCACGCGCTGACGGCGCTGGCCCGCGGCGTCTCGGTCGTCGTCGGCACCTCCGGGCTGATCGCCGAGGACTACGCCGAGCTCGACGCCGCGGCGCGGGCCGCGGGGCGCGGCGTGCTGGCCTCCGGCAACTTCGCGATCACCGCGGCCCTGCTCAGCCACTTCGCCCTCATCGCCGCGCGCTTCATCGAGCACTTCGAGGTCATCGACTACGCCAAGGCGGCCAAGCCCGACGCCCCCAGCGGCACCGCCCGGGAGCTGGCCGAGCGGCTGGGGGAGGTGCGCCGGCCGCGCCTCGACCACCCGATCGAGCAGACGATCGGGCCGAAGGAGCTGCGCGGCGGCTCGATCAACGGCGTGCAGGTCCATTCGGTGCGCCTGCCGAGCTACACCGCCTCGGTCGATGCGCTCTTCACCGTGCCGGGCGCGCGCCTCAAGCTGACCCACGACGCCGGCACCGACGCCTCGGTCTATGCCCAGGGCACGCTGCTGGGGGCGCGACGGGTCGGCGGCTTCGTCGGCCTCAAGCGCGGCCTCGACCAGCTGCTGTTCGACTAGGCGGAGTAGGCGGGTCGAGTAGGCGGGGCGAGCGAGCGATTTCGGCCACCTCGCGAAATGAATTCCGGCGGCGCGACGAGTTTTCCGGTGCCGGAATCCAGAATCCAAAAAGTCTAATCTGCATATTGCGGCGGATTGTGGTATGGATAGTCAAGGCCATAGCAAATAGATCGAAGATATTGGTCTATGCAATTCCCAGAACAGGAGATCTCGACATGAATACACCGGTATGGATCAAGCCCGCGCTCTGGGGGGCGGCCGGCGGCGCCGCCGCCGCCATCGTCATCGGCTTCGCCTGGGGCGGCTGGGTCACCGGCGGCACCGCGGGCGACATGGAGACGGCGAGCGCGGAGGCGGCGGTCGTCCAGGTCTTAACCCCGCTCTGCCTCGCCAAGGCGGAGCTGGAGCCGGAGAAGCTCGAGCCGCTGAAGGCCGAGAGCAGCTGGAAGCGCGACGACTTCGTTATCGAGGCCGGTTGGGTCGACAACGTCAGCGAGAAGTACCAGTCCGAGGTTGCGACCTCCTGCGCCGAGACCTTGATCGAGGGCATGAAGACCGACTGATCTGCGTGCGCCGCTGTAGGAGCGCCGCGCGCGGCGCTCCTACAGCTTGACCTTCATGCGCGGGCCGGCTTCGAGGAAGCCGAGGCGTCGGTAGAAGGCCCAGGCGCGGCTGGCGTCGGGCGCGTCCTCGGCGTGGGGCGCGGTCAGCTCCAGCCGGGTCCAGCCGACGCGCCGGCCATGGGCGACGGCCGTCTCGACCAGTCGTGCGCCGAGCTGGCGGGAGCGCCAGCCGGGCTCGACGTAGAGCTCCGCGACCTCGCCGAAGCGGCCGCGCGCGAAGACGGCGCCGAGCTCGGTCAGGGTCAGCAGGCCGGCCGGCCGGCCGTCGGCCTCCTCGGCCAGGTAGGCGGCGAAGCCGGGTCCCTCGTCGAACAGGCGCCGGGCGGCCTCGGCAAGCACGTCGGCGGGCGGCACCTGGCCCGGCGCCATGATCCCGGCGAGGAGGCGGTGGACCAGGGCGCCGATCGTCCCGGCGTCGGCCCGGGTCGCCGGGCGGATCCTGCAGTCGGGGAGGGGCGTCCGGGTGTCGCTCATGGCCTCTTGGTCGGGCACTTGCTCGGATCGCCCGCATACCCGCATCCGACTTCACCTGCACCCGAATTTTCCTGGGGCGAAGGTTAGAACTTCTATCTTGCGCGCGGCCGGGCGGCGGCGGCAACTCGCTGGGTCTCTAAGGCGAGGGGGCTGCCGCCATGCTCAAGCTCTACGACTACCAGGACTCCGGGAACGGCTACAAGGTGCGCCTGCTGCTGGCGCAGCTCGGCCGGCGGTACGAGCGGATCGAGCTCGACATCGATCGCGGCGAGACCCGCACCGAAGAGTTCCTCGCGATCAACCCGAACGGCCGGATCCCGACCCTGCTGCTTGAGAACGGTCGGCCGCTCGCAGAATCGAACGCCATCCTCTGCTACCTGGCAGAGGGCAGCGCCTTCCTGCCGTCGACGGCCTACGCGCGGGCGCTGGTGCTGCAATGGCTGTTCTTCGAGCAGTACAGCCACGAGCCCTACGTCGCCGTCGCCCGCTACATCCTGCGCCACCTGCCGGAGGACCATCCGCGCCGGCGGCAGCTCCCCGAGCTGCGCCTGCGCGGCCAGCAGGCGCTGGCGGTGATGGAAGCCCATCTCAAGGACCGGACCTTCCTCGTCGGCGAGCGCTACTCGATCGCCGACATCGCACTTTATGCCTACAGCCACCTCGCCGACGACGGCGGCTACGAGCTGTCTGCCTACCCGGCGATCGGCGCCTGGCTGAAAAGAGTCGCGGCACAGCCCGAACATCGCCGCCTCAGCGACGTTGACTAGGACGAGCGGCCGTCGCTCCCGCGCCGCCGGAGCGGGCGGGCCGGGCGCTCCCCGGTAGCGTCCCTCGGCGGCCCGCTGGTATAGAGCGGGAGCCGGGCGGCGGCGCGATCGGCCGGCGGGGCTGGAGGCGGCCTTGCTTGGCCGTCACCTCGTCGCCCTTTCCCTTGGCAGTCCCGGACCCCGATTGGTGTCGCCGCTCGTCGTGCTGTTCCTGAAATCCCTGGTCGGCGGCTTCGTGGTCGCGGTGCCGGTCGGCGCGATCGGCGCGCTCTGCCTGCGGCGGGCGCTGCAGGGGCTGTGGGTCGTCGGCCTGGTTACCGGCTTCGGCGCCGCCGTGGCGGACACCCTGCTGGCGACGGGCGCGGTCTTCGGCCTGTCGCTGGTCACCGAGCTCCTGTGGGAGTACGAGGCTTGGCTGCGCCTGTTCGGCGGCCTGTTCCTGCTGGTCTTCGGCATCCGCATGATTCGCCAGAGCCGGAGCCTGATCGAAAAGCTGCGGCACACGGAGCCGGCGCCGATCGCGCTCAAGTACGACAAGGCCGGCGGCGGCTTGGTCGCCGGCTTCGCCCTGACCATCATCAACCCGGCGACGCTGATCGCCTTCCTGGGCGTCTTCGCGGGCCTCGGCCTGCTGCACGACCGCCCGCCCGGCATGCTCGCCAACGGCGTGATCATCGCCGGCGTCTTCGCCGGCTCGATGGCCTGGTGGAGCCTGCTGACCGGCGGCGTCGCCGCGGTCCGGCACCACATCCCGCCGCGCACCATCGGCCTCATCAACGTCGGGCTCGGGGTCCTGGTCGCCGGCTTCGGCGTCGGCGCGCTGGTCTCCTTTGCCGAGATGATGCTGTTCTGACGCTGCGCCTCCGTCGCGCGGCCGAAAGCCGCCCCGACCGGCCGCCGGGAACGCCGACCCTGCGATTGCAAAGGCTTGTGCGCCGCGGCGATTTCCGCTTGTAACCGCAGTTTCGCTGCGACAAGGTTACGGCTTCCAGAACGGCCGGCCCCGGTCGTTCCCGTCGGTACTTCCGAACGGCAGAGACAATAAAAGCGGGGCGAACGCGGTATCCGGCAGAACGGATGCCACTGAACTGAGGCAACAGGGAGACTACAATGCGACTGCGCACGGGTCTGTGGACGGCCGCGGCATTGGCCGCCGTCGCCGCCTTCGCCACCACCGGCGAAGCGAAGACCTTCCGATATGCGACCACCGGCGACATCCTCGGCCTGGATCCCCACATCAACAACGAGGGTCCGACCAACACGATGAAGGGCAACGTCTACGGCGGCCTGCTCCATCGGAAGCCGGACCTCTCGCTCGAGCCCGAGCTCGCGACTGAATGGGAGCGCATCGACGACACCACCTGGCGCTTCAAGCTGCGCGAGGGCGTCACCTTCCACAACGGCAACCCCTTCAACGCCGACGACGTCGTCTTCTCCTTCAAGCGCCAGACGCAGGAGACCTCGGACATGAGCTTTGCGCTCTCGTCCGTGGAAGACGTCAAGAAGATCGGCGACCACGAGGTCGAGATCACGACCAAGGGGCCCGACCCGATCCTGCTCCTCAACATGCCGAACTTCTTCATCGTCGATCAGGAGTTCATGGAGGAGAACAACGCGGTCGAGGTGGTGCGCGGCGCCGGCAAGACCAACTGGGCCAACCTGAACGCCAACGGCACCGGACCCTTCAAGGTCAAGGAGTGGGTTCAGGACAATCGCCTGGTGCTGGAGCGCAATCCCGACTACTGGGGCGCCGACCAGCTGACCACCAACGTCACCGAGGCGGTCTTCACGCCGATCCCGAGCGACGCGACGCGGGTCGCCGCGCTGCTGTCGGGCGAGATCGACCTGATGTACCCGGTGCCGCTGCAGGACGTGCAGCGCCTGAGCCAGGACCCCAACGTCGAGGTGCTCCAGGGCCCCGAGCTGCGCACCATCTTCCTGGGCTTCGACCAGTGGCGCGACGAGCTGCTGGACATGCCCGGCTCCGGCAAGAATCCCTTCAAGGACGTCCGGGTCCGCAAGGCCTTCGCCCACGCCATCGACCTGACGGCAATCCAGCGCGTCGTGATGCGCGGCGCCTCGGCGCCGACCGGCCTGATGATCGCGCCGGGCATCAACGGCTTCGACGAGAGCCTCAACACCCCCTACGAGCACGACCCCGAGCTGTCGAAGAAGCTGCTGGCCGAGGCCGGCTACGCGGACGGCTTCCCGGTGACCCTGGACTGCCCGAACGACCGCTACGTCAACGACGAGGCGATCTGCACCTCTGTGGTGCCGATGCTCGAGCGGATCGGGATCAGCGTGACCCTGAACGCCCAGACCAAGTCGCTGCACTTCAACAAGATCGGCTCGGCGGAGGGCAACAACACCAGCTTCTACATGCTGGGCTGGACCCCTGGCTCCTACGACGCGCTGAACATGCTGCAGAACATCATCACAATCGACGGTGACGGCCAGGGCGCCTGGAACTCCGGTCGCTACAGCAATCCCAAGGTCGAGGAGCTGACGGACGAGATCGCCGTCACCGTCGACGAGGAGGAGCGCAACGCCAAGATCGCGGAGGCGATGCAGATCCACAAGGACGACGTCGGGCATCTTCCGCTGCACCAGCAGGCCCTGGCCTGGGGCGTGCGGAGCGACACCGTCGAGGAGGTGATCCAGCGTCCCTTCAACGACGTCGACCTGCGCTACGTCACGATGAAGTAGGGCCCTTCAGGGCCCCACGGACGGCCCGGGCGCTGCTGACGCCCGGGCCGTCGCTTTTTCGGACCGGCCGCCTGCGGAGGCGGTCGCGCACCAAAGACCCCGCAACCGAACGGCACAGCCCCCAATGTTCGCCTTCATCGTCCAGCGTCTGTTCCAGGCCGTGCTGGTCATGCTCGTGGTCGGCATCATCAGCTTCGCGCTGTTCCGCTTCACCGGCGATCCCGTCAACAACATGCTGGGGCCCGAGGCCACCATCGAGCAGCGCGCCGCGCTGCGCGAGCGGCTCGGCCTCAACGACACGGTGCCTGTGCAGTTCGTCAAATTCCTGGGCAACGCGGTCCAGGGCGAATTCGGCCTGTCCTACCGCATGGGCAAGCCGGTCGAGGAGCTGATCGCGACGACCCTGCCCGCGACCATCGAGCTGGTCCTGATCTCTGCGCTGATGGCGCTGCTGCTCGGCGTGCCGATGGGCGTCTACACCGGCCTGAAGCGGCACGCCGCGCTCAGCCGGGTGTTCCTGAGCGTGTCGCTGATCGGAATCTCCCTGCCGACCTTCGTGATCGGCATCCTGATGATCCTCATCTTCGGCGTCTGGCTCGGCTGGCTGCCGACCTTCGGGCGCCAGGGCACGATCGATCTCGGGTTCTGGGAGACCGGCCTGCTGACCCTGCAGGGCTGGAGCCACCTGATCATGCCGGCCTTCACGCTGGCGCTGTTCCAGCTGACCCTGATCATGCGCCTGGTCCGCGCCGAGATGCTCGAGGTGCAGCGCACCGACTACATCAAGTTCGCCAAGGCGCGCGGCCTGCGCAACCGGGCGATCAACTACGGCCATGCGCTCAAGAACACCCTGGTGCCGGTGATCACCATCATGGGCCTGCAGGTCGGCTCGCTGCTGGCCTTCTCGATCATCACCGAGACCGTCTTCGCCTGGCCCGGCATGGGCCGGCTCTTTCTTCAGGCGATCCAGTTCGTCGATATCCCGGTGATGTCCTGCTACCTCATGCTGATGGCCTTCTTCTTCGTGATGATCAACCTGACCGTCGACCTGCTCTACTACGCCGTCGACCCACGCCTGCGCGCCGAGACCCTCGGCGGCGCGGCCCATTGAGCGAAAGGGGCCGACCGATGGCGCTCAACCCTCAGGAGGTCCGCGTCTCGCCCGGCATGGGCGGGCGGATTCTCGACGGCGGCCGCCGCTTCCTCGAGGGCGACGTCTTCCACTCCTTCAGGCGCTCGCCGCTGACGATGTTCGCGGCCTTCATCACCCTGGTGCTGTTCCTGGTCGCCCTGCTGGCGCCCTGGATCGCGCCCTTCAACACGCTGAACCTCTCGTCGATCAACCTGATGGACGCGCGCTTTCCGCCGATGGGCTCGACCTTCGACGACAACGGCTTCATCGTCGAGCCCGACCCGCGCTTCCCGCTGGGCACCGACGAGCAGGGCCGCGACCTGCTCTCGGCGATCATGTTCGGCCTCCGGATCTCGCTCCAGGTCGGCTTCGCCTCGGTGGTCCTGGCCGCCGTCTTCGGGACCCTGCTCGGGCTGGTCAGCGGCTACGTCGGCGGCAAGCTCGACTCGGTCATCATGCGCGTCGCCGACATCCAGCTGACCTTCCCGGCGATCCTGATCGCGCTGCTGATCGACGGGGTCAGCCGCGGCTTCATGAACGCCGAGACCCACCAGGCCTTCAAGCTGCCGATCCTGGTCCTGGCGATCGCCGCCTCGCAATGGGTCAACTTCGCCCGCACGGTGCGCGGCTCGACGCTGGTCGAGAAGGGCAAGGAGTATGTCCAGGCGGCGCGGGTCATCGGCATCCACCCGATCCTGATCATG
Source organism: Tistlia sp. (assembly GCF_040905785.1). Taxonomy (NCBI): domain Bacteria; kingdom Pseudomonadati; phylum Pseudomonadota; class Alphaproteobacteria; order Rhodospirillales; family Rhodovibrionaceae; genus Tistlia; species Tistlia sp. The sequence continues at coordinate 124,680 of NZ_JBBDQW010000025.1, read as the reverse complement.
CTGCGCCACGTGCTGCCGAACGTGACCGGCCCGGTGCTGGTGATCGCGACCCTGACCCTGGCGATCGCCATCCTGACCGAGGCGACGCTGTCGTTCCTCGGTGTCGGCGTGCCGGCGACCCAGCCCTCGCTGGGGACGCTGATCCGGCTCGGCCAGGGCGTGCTGTTCTCGGGCATGTGGTGGCTGACGATCTTTCCGAGCCTGGTGCTGGTCGTCCTGGTGCTGGCCGTCAACCTGTTGGGCGACTGGCTGCGCGACGCCCTGAACCCGAGGCTGCGATGACCCGGATCGCGGAACGCACCCAGGGCGGCGCGGCGGACCTCGAGTCCGCCGCCAAGCCGGCCCTGCTCGAGGTCGAGAACCTGCGCGTCGAGTTCCCGACGCGCCGCGGCACCCTGGTCGCGGTCGACGACATTTCCTTCCACATCAACGAGGGCGAGGTGCTCGGCGTCGTTGGCGAATCGGGCGCCGGCAAGTCGATGACCGGCACCGCGGTGATCGGCCTGCTGGAGCCGCCGGGGCGCATCGCCGGCGGTGAGGTGCGGCTCAACGGGCGGCGGATCGACAACCTGCCCTACGAGCAGCTGCGCCGGATCCGCGGGCGCGAGATCGGCATGGTCTTCCAGGACCCGCTGACCAGCCTCAACCCGCTCTACACCGTCGGCCAGCAGCTGACCGAGACGATCCAGACCCACACCGACATGAACGACGGCCAGGCGCGCCGGCGGGCGATCGAGCTGCTGACCGAGGTCGGCATCCCGGCGCCGGACCGGCGCATCGACCAGTATCCGCACCAGTTCTCCGGCGGCATGCGCCAGCGCGTCGTGATCGCGCTCGCGCTCTGCGTCAACCCGCGCCTGGTCATCGCCGACGAGCCGACGACGGCGCTCGACGTCTCGATCCAGGCGCAGATCATCAAGCTCTTGAAGAAGCTGTGCCACGATCACGGCGCGGCGGTCATGCTGATCACCCACGACATGGGGGTGATCGCCGAGACCGCCGACCGGGTCGCGGTGATGTACTCGGGCCGCATCGTCGAGGTCGGCCCGGTGCGCGAGGTCATCCGCAATGCCAAGCACCCCTACACCCACGGCCTGATGGGCTCGATCCCGATCGTCGGCCACGATCTCGAGCGCCTGACCCAGATCGACGGCTCGATGCCGCGCCTGACCGAGATCCCGAAGGGCTGCCCCTTCAACCCGCGCTGCCCGAAGGTCTTCGACCGCTGCCGCGAGGAGCGCCCCGAGCTGATCCCGGTCGAGCAGTCGCGGGTCGCCTGCTGGCTCTACGACGAGCAGGGTCTCGTCCCGGCCGGCGGCCGGGAAGGCGGCGACAATGTCTGACCTCGCGGAAAGCAGGACCGGCCCCGCCGGCACCGAGGCTCTCGAGCCGGGCGTCCGCCCGCTGGTCGAGGTCACCGGCCTGACCAAGCATTTCGACGTCTCGCCGCCCTGGCTGACCCGCGCCGTGCGCGGCGAAGGCCGGACCAAGGTGCGCGCCGTCGACGGCGTCTCCTTCAAGATCCCGGCCGGGCGCACCTTCAGCCTGGTCGGCGAGTCCGGCTGCGGCAAGTCGACCGTGGCGCGCCTGGTCGTCGGGCTCTACAGCCCGACCCAGGGCGAGGTCGTCTTCGACGGCATCAGCATGGCCAACCTGAAGAGCCGCCGGCAGATGGCGCCGGTGCGCCGGCGCCTGCAGATGATCTTCCAGGATCCCTTCGCCAGCCTGAACCCGCGCTGGCGGGTCGCCGACATCGTCGCCGAGCCGATCCGCGCCCACGGCCTGCTCGACGACCGCCAGGCCGTGCAGCGGCGCGTCGGCGAGCTGCTCGAGCAGGTCCGCCTGTCGGCGCGCGACGGCGAGAAGTTTCCCCACGAGTTCTCGGGCGGCCAGCGGCAGCGCATCTCCATCGCCCGCGCCCTGGCCTCCAATCCCGAGTTCCTGGTCTGCGACGAGCCGACCTCGGCGCTCGACGTCTCGGTCCAGGCCCAGATCCTCAACCTGATGAAGGACCTGCAGCGCGAGCTCGGCCTGACCTACCTGTTCATCAGCCACGACCTGGCGGTCGTCTATCACATCTCAGATTACGTCGGAGTCATGTACCTCGGCCGGCTGGTCGAGTGGGGCTCGGCCAGCGACATCTTCCGCCGGCCGCAGCATCCCTATACCCGCATGCTGCTCGACGCGATTCCCGACCTGGAGATGAGCGGCCGCCAGCGCATCCCGGTCGCCGGCGAGGTGCCGAGTCCGATCCATCCGCCCAGCGGCTGCCATTTCCACCCGCGCTGCCCCTTCGCCAACGAGCGCTGCAGGCTCGAGGAGCCGCCGACGATCCCGAGCCCTGCCGGCGACGGCGAGGTGCGCTGCCACGCCGTCGAGGAGCGCCGCCTGACCGAGGAGGTCGTGCAGCAGGCGCTCGGACGCGAATAAGAGCCGGGCTGCAGCCCGGTAGAGTCTTGACGCACGTCAATGCCGCCGGCCCGCCGCGGGTCCTTGATGGCGACACCAAGAATGCCGGTCCACGGAAGGAAAGCAGCGATGGCCTATAAGACGATCCTGGTGCATCTCGACGACAGCAAGGCCTGCGGCAAGCGCACGCAGGCGGCGCTGGATCTGGCGGCGCGCCAGGACGCCCATCTGGTCGGCCTCTACGTCGCGCACGAGTTCTCCGCCCCGGCCTATCTCGCGGCGCAGCTGCCCTCCGACCTGGTCGAGCGCCAGGCGGCGCAGTCGCGGGAGGCGGCGGACAAGGCCCTGGCCGCCTTCGACGCCGCCGCCCGCAAGGCCGGGGTGCGCGCCGAGCCGCGCAGCACCCGGGCCTACGCCGACGAGGTCGAGGGGGTGCTCGGCCTGCACGGCCGCTACGCCGACCTGGTGGTGCTGGGCCAGCACGATCCCGACGACGGCCGCTCGATGGGCGAGAGCGCGGTCGAGCACGCCGTGCTGGCGATCGGCCGGCCGCTGCTGCTCGTCCCCTACATCGGCGCCGCCGCCGGCTTCGGCCGGCGCCCGCTGCTGCTCTGGGACGCCAGCCGCGAGGCGGCCAGCGCGGTCGACGATGCGCTGCCGCTGCTGCAGGCCGCCGAGCGGGTCGACGTGCTCTCGGTCAATCCACGCGGCGGCATCCGCGGCCATGGCGAGGAGCCGGGCGCCGACATCGCGACCGTCCTGGCGCGCCATGGCGTCAAGGCCGAGGCGCGCCACATCGTCAGCAAGGAGCTGTCGATCGCCGACACGATCCTGTCCTCGGCCAGCGATCTGGGCAGCGACCTGCTGGTGATGGGCGCCTACGGCCACAGCCGACTGCGCGAGCTGGTGCTGGGCGGCGTCACCCGTTCGGTGCTGCAGCACCTGGCGATGCCGGCGCTGATGAGCCACTGACGCGCGGATTGGCGCTGCCTTACCGCCGGTCCGTGCGCGGATCGAGGGCGTCCTGCAGGCCGTCGCCGAGGAAGTTGGCGGCGATTACCGTCACGAAGATCGCCAGGCCGGGCCAGATCGCCAGCATCGGCGCGCTCCAGAGCGTCTCCTGGGCGCCGGTCAGCATGTTGCCCCAGCTCGGCAACGGCGGCTGGATGCCGAAGCCCAGGAAGGACAGCACCGACTCGATCAGGATGACGTTGCCGACCGACAGCGTGGTGGCGACGATCACCGGCGACAGCGCGTTCGGCAGGATGTGGCGCCACAGAATCCGCGCAGGCCCGGCGCCCAGGGCCTCGGCGGCGCGCACGTACTCGCGGGCCTTCAGGCTCAGCACCGTGCCGCGCACCAGGCGCGCCGTCGTCGTCCAGCCGACCAGGGCGACCAGAAGCACGATGCGCCAGAGATCGGCCTGGCCCGAGCCGGCGAGCTCGGCCGGCACGCCGAGCTTGGTCAGGTCGACCGCCGCCAGCACGATCAGCAGCGGCAGCAGCGGCAGCGCGATGACGCTGTCGGCGAGGCGCATCAGCAGGGCGTCGACCCGGCGCCCCAGGTAGCCGGCGACCAGGCCGACTCCCGTGCCGATGCTCGCCGCCACCAGGGCCGCCGCCAGCCCGACGCCGAGCGAGACGCGGCCGCCGTGGAGCAGGCGCAGCAGCAGGTCGCGGCCGAGCTCGTCGGTGCCGAGCGGGTGCGCCGCCGAGGGCGGTGCCGCGCGCGCCAGCAGGTCGATCTGCTCGGCGGTGACGCCGAGCGCCTGCTCGACCAGCGGCACCGCGGCGCTGGCCGCCGCGAGCAGCAGCAGCACCAGCAGCGAGACGACGGCGAGCGGATGCCGCCGGAAGCGCCGCAGGAAGGCCTGCGAGGGGCTGCCGCCGGGGGCGCTGGCGAGCCGCGCCTCGGCCGCCAGCAGCGGGCGGTTCGCGCTCATCGGTAGCTCACCCTAGGATCGAGCCAGGCGTAGGCGAGGTCGGCGAGCAGGTTGGCCAGCAGCACCGTCGCCGTCGCTAGCAGCAGGCCGACCAGGGCGAGGTTGTAGTCGTTGCCCAGGATCGCGTCGTAGATCGTCTTGCCCATGCCGAGCCAGCCGAAGATCGTCTCGGTGACCAGCGCCCCCGAGAAGAGGGTGCCGAAGTCGAGCGCGAGGATCGTGACGTAGGGAATGAGGGCGTTACGCAGGGCGTGGCGCCAGACCACCTGGCTCTCGCTCAGGCCCTTGGCGCGCGCCGTGCGGATGTAGTCGGCGCGCAGCGCCTCGATCAGCGAGGCGCGCAGGTAGCGCAGGTGGCCGCCGACGCTGGCCAGGGTCAGGGCCAGGACCGGCAGCGCCAGATGGCGCGCGGTGGAGGCGAGGCCGCCCTCGCCCATGCCGCCGGCGGGCAGCCAGCCCAGCGTCACCGCGAACAGCACGATCAGCAGGATGGCCAGCCAGAAGGGCGGCATCGAGATGCCGGCGAAGGCGGCGAGGTTGATGGCACCGTCGGCCGGGCCGCCGGGCCGGCGCGCCGCCAGCATGGCCGCGGGCAGCGCGATCAGGGCCGCCGCCGCGAAGGCGAGGCCCATCAGCAGCAGGGTGTTGGCGAGGCGCGGCAGCAGGATCGCCTCGACCGGCCGCGCGAACAGCCTGGAGTAGCCGAGGTCGCCGCCCAGGATCGCGGTCAGCCAGTTCCAGTAGCGCTCGAGGAGCGGCCGGTCGAGGCCGTAGAGCGCCTTGAGGCGGGCGACGTCCTGTTGGGTCAGGTTCGGGTCCGAGGTGATCATCAGGTCGATGGGGTCGCCCGGCATCAGGCCGATCAGCCCGTAGACCACGAAGGACATGACGAACAGGACGAGAAGCGACTCGAGGAGGCGGCGCAGCAGGAAGGCGGTCATTGCCGCAGGCTCCCGTCCGGCGCAGCTCGCGCTTCGCGGTTCGACAGGCTCACCGTGAAGCGCGACCGCGACGCCTGCGCAGTCCCCTCCCTCGCTTCATGGTGAGCCTGTTGAACCATGCAAGCGCCGCGGCCCCGCCCAGAGCGGTGCGGCGCGCCCTCAGCCATCGCCGCGTCGCCACTCCTCGACCCAGAGCGTCGTCGTGCCCTGGTGGCCGGTCGGCCGGACCCCCTCCAGCCAGGTCGGCAGGACAAAAGGATCGGCGCGCCAGAACAGCGGCAGGGCCGGCAGGGTCTCGGCGTAGAGCTGCTGGATCTCGGCCCAGAGGGCGCGCCGCCTGTCGCGGTCGAGCTCGAGCTCGACGGCGTCGAGCAGGCGGTCCATCTCGGGATTGCAGTAGCCCATGACGTTCTGTCCGCCCCAGCTGTTCCCGGCGCTCGGGATCTGATCGCAGTGCAGCGTCGTGCGCGGCACGTTCTCGGGCGACGACAACCAGGCGAACATCGCCAGGGCGGGAAAGCGGCGCTGGCTTACGGTCTGGCCGAAGAAGACCCGCGCCGGCTCGTTCTTGATGGCGATGTCGATGCCAAGCGCCTTCCACTGCGCCTGCAGCACCTGCTGGACCAGCTCGCGGCTGCGGTTGCCCGCGGTCGACATCAGGCTGAGCCGCAGGGGCTCGCCGGCGGCGTTGCGCCGCAGGCCGCCGGCGCCCCTCGTCCAGCCCGCCTCCTCGAGCAGCCGGGCCGCCTCTTCGGGATCGTAGGCATACCGGCGCACGCTCTCCTCGTGGATCCAGTCGAGCGGGCTGACCGAGCTGTCGGCGACCGGCTGCTTGCCGTGGAACAGCTGCGCGTCGATCGTCTGCCGGTCGGCGCCGAGCAGCAGCGCCTGGCGGACGCGCAGGTCGGCGAGGGCCGGGTTGTCGAGATTGGGCGCGATGTGCTCGTAGACCAGCCCCGGCTTGTAGATCACCCGGAAGCCCTCGCCGTGGCGCTCCTCGAAGGCGATCGCCTGGTCGAGCGACAGGCCGATCCCCCCGGCGATCATGTCGATCGAGCCGGACAGCAGGTTGGCCTCCAGCGACGCCGTGTTCTCAATGGTCTTGAGCAGGATGCGGTCGAAGAAGGGCTCCTTGCCCCACCAGGTCGGGTTGCGCTCGAGCAGGATCTCGGCGCCCGGCGTCAGGGAGACGATCCGGTAGGGCCCGAAGGCCAGGCCGGGGTTGGCCGGGTCGCTGTCGAAGGCGGTGCGGAAGCGGTACTGCGCCGGGTCGGCCTCGAAGATCGGCCGCTCGATGTGCGCCGGCAGCAGGCGGAAGTCCGCAGCGCTCATGTAGCTGTAGGTGACCCGGTCGAGGTGGAAGGTGAAGCGCTTCTCGTCGTGGACCTCCAGCGACAGGATGCGCCGGTAGGCCTCGAAGTTCGAGACGCCGGACTGCGGGTGCCGGCCGACCTCGTAGGTGAAGCGGACGTCCTCGGTCGTCACCGGGGTGCCGTCGCCCCAGGTCGCCTCCGGCTGCAGCGCGTAGGTGACGGCGATGCCGGGCTTGCCCTCGGACGTCGTCTCCAGCACGGCGGTGCCGGCCTCGAGGTCCGGCAGCTCGACGCAGAGCATGCAGACCGGCTGCCAGTCGTGGTCGAAGTGGGTGAGCGGCCGCTGCGTCATCGCCAGCACGTAGGTCTTGGCCAGCATCGACTCGATGTTGGGGTTGAGCGTCGCCGGATACTGGGTCATGCCGATGGTCAGGGTGCCTTCGGCGCGCGCCGCGCCGGCGCCCAGGGACAGCGAGGCCAGCAGCCCCAAGGTCAACAGCAGCGATCGCATGGTCTCTCCTTCGCCCGGTTCGAAGGGGAGCTTAGCAGGTCGCGGGGCCGGCATCGAAACCGGCTCGCCCCGCGTCACGCGGCCAGCTTGCCGCTCTCCTTGCGCCTGGCCACGTAGGCCTCCAGCGCCTCGCGGCGACCCTCGTCGAGCGGCGGCGGCTCGTACTCGGCGAGCAGGCGCTTCCAGATGGCGTTGGCGCGCTGGGTCGCGGTCTTCGAGCCGGCCTCCTGCCAGGCCTCGAAATTGCGCCAGTCCGAGAGCAGCGGCGCGTAGAAGGCGGTCTCGTAGCGGTCCAGGGTGTGCTGGGTACCGAAGAAGTGGCCGCCGGGGCCGACGTCGGCCATCGCCGCGAAGCCCAGGCTATCCTCGTCGACGACGATCGGCTTCATGAACTCGGTCATGTTCTGCAGCAGCTCGGCGTCGAGCACGACCTTCTCGTAGGAGGCGACCAGGCCGCCCTCCAGCCAGCCGGCGCCGTGGTGCAGCATGTTGGCGCCGCCCATCAGGGCGCCCCACAGCGACATCATCGATTCGTAGGCGGCCTGGGCGTCAACCGAGGTCGAGGCGTTGGCGTTCGACGAGCGGTAGGGCAGGCCGAAGCGGCGCGCCAGCTGCCCGGCTGCCATCGAGGCCTTGGCGTACTCCGGCGTGCCGAAGGCCGGCGCGCCGGACCTGAGGTCGACGTTCGAGGTGAAGCCGCCATAGACCACCGGCGTGCCGGGACGGACCAGCTGGGTCAGGACGATGCCGGCCAGCGCCTCGGCGTGCTGCTGGGCGAGCGCCGCGGCCAGGGTTACCGGGGTCATAGCGCCCATCAGGCAGAAGGGCGTCACCACCGGCGGCTGGCCGTGCTCGGCGAGCGCGATCAGGCCCTCGGACAGCGGGCCGTCGATGCGGCGCGGCGAGTTGACGTTGATGACGCTGAAGATCGAGGGCCGCCCGACCAGCGCCTCGCGGGTCTCGCCGCGCGCCAGGGCGACCATCTCCAGGGCGTCCTCGACGCGGTCGCGGCCGACCGCCGTCGCATAGAAGGACTTGTCGGTCAGGGTCAGGATCGACTGGTAGCAGTCCAGGTGGCGGCTCTCGGGCGGCAGGTCCATCGGCGCCACCGACTGGTTGGTGACGTACTGCACGATGTTGAGCGACTGCCCGAGGCGCAGCAGGTTGCGGTAGTCCTCGAAGTTGCCGTCGCGCCGGCCGCGGTCGAGGTCGGTGACGAAGGGCGGCCCGTTGACCAGGCCGAAGATCGCGGCGTCGCCGCCGATCTCGAGCGCGCGTGCGTCGTTGCGCGGCGTCATGGTGAAGCGCGCGGGCACCCGGGCGAGGCTCTCCTCGACCAGGCCGCGGTCGAAGCGCACCAGGCCGCCGGGCCGCTCGACCTCGGCACCGCCGGCGGCGAGCAGGTCGAGCGCCTGGCCGCTCATGAACTCGACGCCGAGTTCCTCGAGGATACGCAGCGCGGCCTGGTGGATCGCCTCGACCTGATCGTCGGACAGCACCTCGACCGGTTTGTAGGGGTTGCGGACCTGCTGCCAGGGCAACTGGTTCAACCGGGCGGCTTGGGGGGGGGCGGGGCGGGGGGGGGGGGGGCCGCCCTCTCGACGGGACATGCCGTCTCCTCCCTGTCGGCCGTCGCGTGGCGGCCGTTCTCCTGTCGGCCGTTCTCGTCGCGGCCGGGATCCAGCTTAGACCAAGGAGGGGCGGAGACAAGGACGCGGCTGCTTCGGGGCAACGCTGCCGTGCGACTGGCCCGGTCGGCCGGTCACCTCGAGGCGGCCGCCGTCCCGTGCGGCGCCATCTGCGGCGGCGCCCCGGGGCCCTCGAGCGGCATGCGGAAGGTGAAGCGCGTTTCCGCCGCGTCGGAGGCGACGCCGAGCGTGCCGCCGTGTGCCTGCGCGATCTCCGAGGCGATGTAGAGACCCAGCCCCAGGCCACGGTTCGCAGGTCCCGAGGCGGGGCGCGAGAAGGGCTGGAACAGCCGGCCGCGCGCATCCTCCGGGATCGGCGCTCCGGCGTTGGCGACCGAGAGCTCGAAAGCCTGCCCGTCGGCGCCGGCCCGCACGCGCACCGGCGCCTCCGGGTCGCCGTGGGTCAGGGCGTTGGACAGCAGGTTGGACAGGAGCTGCGCGAGCCGCGCGCGCTCGCAGGTGACCGGCCGGTCCAGCGCGATCTCGGCCTCGATGGCGCGCTCCGGCCAGGCGCTGCGCAGCTCCTCGACGACCTGCCCGAGCGCCTCGCCCAGGTTCCTGTCGGGCTCCGGCGTCAGCCGGATGCCGTCGCCGAGCCGGACGCGCGCGAAATCCAGGACGTCGCCGATCAGGTCGGTCATGCGGAGGACGCTTCTGGACATCAGCTCGACGATCTCGGCCCCCTTGGCGTCGAGCGGCCTGCGCTGCAGCAGCTTGATGCCGGCGTCGATCGACGACAGGGGACTGCGCAGATCGTGGCCGAGCACCGCGACGAACTGCTCGCGCCGCTCCGCCGTGCGCTCCGCCTCGGCGAGCGCCGCCGCCTTGGCGTCAAGGCGCTCCTGAAGGTCGAGATGGAAGCCGATGAGCTCGGCGCTCAGCGTGAACAGCCCGATGGTCTCCGGCCGGTCGAGGCTCGCCGGGCGCGGATCGATCGCGCAGAGCGTCCCGAAGAAGTCGCCGTTCGGGCGGCGGATCGGCACCGAGATGTAGCTCTGGAAGCCGTAGGTCTTCGGCGTCGCATGCCCGCAGTACCGATCGTCCTCGGCGACGTTGTCGATGACGATGAGCTGGCCGGCCTTGCGGATCTCGCTGCAGAGCGTCGTCTCGAGATCGAGCTCGCCGCCCGGCTCCAGGCCGAACTCGATCTCGTCGCGCACCGCACAGGCGATCCAGCGCTCCTCGGTGACCCGCGCGATCGCCGAGAAGCGCATGCCGGTCATCCGGCAGACCACCTCCAGGACGGTAGGCACGATGTCGATCCGGGCCACGGCGGCCACGTCGTTCGCGAAGCTGTCGGGCACCGAAACTCCCAGGGCGGAATGCGGCTCGTTGGCCGAACCGGACGTCTGCAGCGATCTAGGTAGTGCGTCCAGGCGGGCTTATCAATTCGGCGAGCCCCCGCCGACGGCCGCTCGCGGTGCCGGGTGGTTCGGCGACGACCCCTGGCGAGCGGCAGGCGGGGCTAGTCCGCCCGCTTCGCCGCCCAGCCGTCCGGATCCTGCAGGAAGCCGCGGACCTCGGCGACCTGTTCCTCGGACAGGCGCCCGCTCTGCTCGGCGACGGCGAGCACGTCCCACCAGGTCGCGAGACCCTGGAGCGCGACGCCCTGCTCGGCCAGGCGGGCGGTCGACTGCGGGAAGATGCCGTAGTGGAAGACGACGAAGCAGTGCGCGACGTCGGCGCCGGCCGTGCGCAGCGCCTCGACGAAGGTCAGCTTGGAGCCGCCGTCGGTCGCCAGGTCCTCGACCAGCAGCACGCGCGCACCCTCGGCGAAGCAGCCCTCGATCTGGGCGTTGCGCCCGAAACCCTTGGGCTTCTTGCGCACGTAGACCATCGGCAGCCCCATCAGATCGGCGAGCCAGGCCGCGAAGGGAATCCCCGCGGTCTCGCCGCCGGCGATCGCGTCGAAGGCCTCGACGCCGGCGCTGCGCCCCAGCTGCTCGACGCCGAGCCGCATCAGCGTGGCGCGGGCGCGCGGGAAGGAGATGATGCGCCGGCAGTCGACGTAGACCGGGCTCTTGCGCCCCGAGGTGAAGGTGAAGGGCTCCTCGGGCCGGATCAGCACGGCCTCGATGTCCAGCAGCGTCGCGGCGGCGAGCCGGGCGGTGTCGGTGGGCTGGTGGTCGCGCGGCTGGTGGTCGGGCATGGCGGCTCGGTTCCTCGGGGTTGCGCGGCCGTGATAGCGGCTGGCGGCGCGGCGGGCAACGCCCCAGCGGCTCGGAACGAGGCGAGGGCCGGTGCGTTTGCCGAAGAGAGCAAGCCGACCGCCGGGGGCAGGTGCCGCGGCGGCCGGCGAGCTGCTGTCAGGAAGGGATTGCCATGCCGATCGAGAAGAAGACCACGGAGGCCCGTCAGGCCGAGCCGCGCAAGACCAACTGGCACGTGCTGACGATCGGGCTGCCGCTCGGCGTCGTGGCGCTCGGCGCCGTCCTGCTCTGGTTCTTCGCGTTCCGCTGAGCACCCCCCGCGGCAGCCATGACCGATAGCCCGGTCGCCTTCGGCCGCGCGCGCCGCTAGACTCCTATTGCGATGCAGCATGGCGGGCTGTCTGCGCCATCGGGTGGCGGCCGGCGGCCATCGCATTCTTGGCTGTGCAGGGGGCCCGCGGGCGCTGAAACCGAGCTCGTTGGGCTACACGGCACTGCTTGCCTCGCTGTCGGCGCTGCCGCCGATTTCGATCGACATGAACCTGCCGGCGATACCGGCAATCGAGGCGAGCTTCGGCGAGCCGAGCGGCCAGGGCGCCCTGACCCTCAGCCTCTTCGTCACGGGCTTCCTGATCGCGCCGCTGGTCGGCGGCCCGCTGGCCGACCGTTTCGGGCGTCGTCCCGCGCTGCTCGGTGCGTTGCTGGCCTTCTCCCTGGCGTCGCTCGCCTGCGCCGCGGCGCCGACCTTCCTGACGCTGCTCCTGGCGCGCTTCGTCCAGGGCACGGTGGCCGGTCTCGGCGTGGTGCTGCCGCTGGCTATCGTGCGCGACGTCTTCGAGGGCGCCTCGGCGCGCCGGCGGCTGTCGCAGATCACCGCGATGATCGGCGTCGCGCCGCTGGTCGCGCCGGCGCTCGGCAGCCTGGTCATGCTGGCCGGCGGCTGGCGGGCGGTCTACGCCTTGCAGGCCGGATGGGGCGCGCTGATGGCGACGACGGTGGTCCTGCTCTTCGCCGAGACCCTGCCGGTCGAGCGCCGCCAGCCGCTGAACCCGGGGCAGCTGCTGCGCAACTACCTGTCGGTGCTGGGTTCGCGCGAATTTCTCGGCTATACCCTGGTCTTCGCCTTCGGCTTCGCCGCGCTCTTCGCCTACATCTCGGGCTCGGCGACCGTGGTGATCGAGGACCTCGGCCTCTCGGAGTTCTGGTTCTCGGCGATCTTCGCCGTGACCTCCTTCGGCCTGATCCTCGGCTCCCTGCTCTCGGCCCGGATCAGCGGGCTCGGCATCCCGACGCGGCGGCTGACCGTGCTTTGCCTCGCCGGCTCCGCGGCCTGCTCCGGCGTCGCCCTGGGCGCCGCCCTGGGCGGCTGGCTCTCGATCGGGGTGCTGGTGCCCTGCATCTTCGGCATGGTCTTCGCCTTCGGCCTGATGGCGCCGAACATCACCCACGCCGCGATCCAGCCGCTGCCGCACATGGCCGGCGCCGCCTCGGGAATGATGCGCTCGCTGCAGATGCTGGCGGGCGCCGCCGCCGGCGGCTTGGTGGCCCTGCTGATCGGCCCCCTGCCGGCGGCCGTGGCGATGGCCGGCGTCATGCTGCTCTCGGCGCTGTTGGCGCTGGCGATCTACCGCACCCTGCTGCACGGCCGCGGCGGGACGGGGGCGGGGGCGGCGGGCCGTCCCCTTTGACAGCAGCTTGCCGGATCGCCATCTTCGGAAGCGTTAGGCCTGGGGTGTCTTCCCGGCGGCGCTGCGGCGTGCGCGGGGGAGGCTGAGAGCAGACCCACCGAACCTGATCTGGATCATGCCAGCGCAGGGAGTCGCCGACGCCTCCGTTGCTCCCGCTTTCCGGAGTCTCGACGCGCCGACGGCCCCGCCGCGACGACACGCGAGGAGCCGACGATGACAGCAAGCCCTTCCCACCTCTCCCGACGCCGCCTGCTGGGTGCCGGCGCCGCAGCCGGTGCCGCCCTGGGGGCCGCCCTGGGGGCCGCGGGCCTGGCCGCGCCCGCGGTCCGCGCGCAGGTGCCGCGCGCCTGGAAGCTCGTCACCTCCTGGCCGGCCGGAGCACCGGGGCCGGGCACGACGGCGGCGCGCCTCGCCGAGCGCATCACCCGGGGCAGCGGCGGCCGCCTTACCGTCGAGGTCTTCGGTGCCGGCGAGCTGGTGCCGGCCTTCGAGGTCTTCGACGCGGTCGCCTCGGGCACCGCCGAGCTCGGCCATACCGCCTCGCTGTTCTGGGCCGGCAAGATGGCGATCGCGCCGGTCTTCACGGCGGCGCCCTTCGGCCTGATGCCGGAGGCGCACAACGCCTGGATCTACTACGGCGGCGGGCAGGAGCTCTGGGACGAGCTCTACGGCCGCTTCGGCGTCAAGCCCTACCTGGCCGGCAACTCGGGCTTCCAGATGGGCGGCTGGTACCGCCGGCGCATCGACGGCCTGGAGGACGTCAAGGGCCTGAAGATCCGCATGCCCGGCCTCGGCGGCGAGATCCTGCGCCGGCTCGGCGCGGCGCCGCTGTCGCTGCCGCCGGGCGAGATCTTCACCGCCCTGCAGACCGGCGTGATCGACGCCGCCGAGTTCCTCGGCCCCTGGAGCGACGTCGCCCTGGGGCTGGACCGGGCCGCGCCCTACTACTACTGGCCGGGCTTCCACGAGCCGAACGGCAGCGCCGAGGCACTGGTCAACCGCGCGGCCCTCGAGGCGCTGCCCGACGACCTGCGCAGCCTGGTCGAGATCGCCTGCGAGGCCGAGAACAATCGCGGTCTCGCCGAGGCCGAGTGGTTCAACGCCCAGGCGCTGCAGCGCCTTGAGGCCGGCGGCACCGAGCTGCTGCAATTCCCGGCCGACCTGCTGCAGGCGGCGCGCCGCGAGTCCGAGGACGTGCTCGACCGCGTCGCCGACGGCGACCCCCTGTTCGGGCGCATCCTGGAGTCCTGGCGGGCGGCGCGCGAGGCCTCAATCGCCTGGGGCCGGGTCAGCCGCCACGCCCTGCTCGGCGCCCAGCTCGCCTCGTGAAGGAGATCGCCATGACCGCCCAAGGCTCCGCCCTCAAGGCTCCCGGCGCCACGCTGGCGGCAATCCGTCACCAGGAGCCCCTGGTCCACAACATCACCAACTTCGTCGCCATGGACCTGGCCGCCAACGCCCTGCTCGCGATCGGCGCCTCGCCGCTGATGGCTCACGCCCGCGAGGAGGTCGCCGAGGTCGTCGCCCTGGCCGCCGCCCTGACGCTCAACATCGGCACCTTCTCGCCGGCCTGGGTCGCCGCCGCCGAGCTGGCGGCGGGCGAGGCGCGGCGGCTCGGCAAGCCCTGGGTGCTCGACCCGGTCGGGGTCGGCGCCACCGCCTTCCGGCGCGATAACGGCCGCCGCCTGTCCGCCCTCGGCCCGACCGTCGTGCGCGGCAACGCCTCGGAGATCCGCGCTCTGGCCGGCCTCGCCGGGCAGGGCATCGGCAGCGCCGGCAAGGGCGTCGACGCCTCCGATTCGGTCGAGAGTGCGGCCGAGGCCGCCGACGTCCTGGCCCGGCGTCTCGACTGCGTCGTCGCGGTCACCGGCGAGGTCGACCGGGTGACCGACGGGCGGCGCATCGCCACGGTCGCCAACGGCCACGCCATGATGACCCGGGTCACCGCGCTCGGCTGCTCGCTGACCGCCGTGACAGGCGCCTGCCTGGCGGTCCAACCCGACGCCTTCCTGGCCACGGTCCATGCGCTGGCGCTGGTCGGCGTCGCCGGCGAGCAGGCGGCCGGGCAGGCGACGGGCCCCGGCTCCCTGCGCGTCGCCTATCTCGACCGGCTCTACGGCCTGTCGCCCGAGGAGCTCGACCTGGCGGCCAGGATCGAGGAGGCGGTCGCTTGAGCATGCCGGCCCTGCGCGCGCCCTTCGACCTCTCGGTCTACCTGGTCGTCGGGCCGGGCGACTGCCGCGGCCGGCCGGTCGCGGAGGTCGTCGCGGCGGCGCTGCGCGGCGGCGTGACGCTCGTCCAGCTGCGCGACAAGGAGGCCTCGAGCGGGGCCTTCCTGGCCCTCGGCCGCGAGCTCAAGGCGCTCTGCCGCGAGGCCGGCGTGCCCTTCATCGTCAACGACCGGGTCGAGGCCGCGGTCGCGCTCGACGCCGACGGCCTGCACGTCGGCCAGGAGGACCTGGACGCCGGCGCGGCGCGCGCGGCGATCGGCCCGGGGCGCCTGCTCGGCCTGTCGGTCCATGCGCCCGAGCAGCTCGCCGGCCTGGAGCCGGGCTGCGTCGACTATCTCGGCGTCGGCCCGGTCTTCGCGACGAACAGCAAGGCCGACGCCCGGCCCGCCGGCGGTGCCGAGGGCATCGCGCTGATCCGCCGGGCCAGCGCGCTGCCGATCGTCGCCATCGGCGGCCTGACCGCCCAGCGGGTGCCGGTGCCGCTCGGCGCCGGCGCCGATGGCGTCGCCGTGGTCTCCGCGATCGCCGGCGCGCAGGACCCGGCGGCCGCCACGCGCGAGCTGGTCGAGGCGGTGGCTGAGACTCGGCGGCCAGGCCGCGGCGCCTCGACGAGCCGGCCCGGCCGCCGCTGACTCCGTCAAGCCTGGGTGCCGGCCGACGCCGCCGCGGATGCCGAGGGCGCGGCGCGCAGGCTCTCCTGGGCGCCGTCCTCGGCTTCCTCGGCCTGCTGTGCGACCAGCGCGTGCGCCTGCCAGATCACCCGCTCGAACAGCGAGATGCCGGCCAGCATCGTCGCCGCCTGCTCCGCGTCGTCGGTTTCGCTGCGCTCGCCGAGGTAGCTCTCGCGGACGCTGCGGATCGCCGGTCCGCGGTCCGTGGTCACGTCGAGCGCGAAGGCGCGGTCCTCGGCCGTGGCCTCGCGGGCCAGGGCCTCCGCGCAGGTGTGGAGAATGGCATGCAGCGAGTCGCCGAGCAGCTGGCCGAGGTGCCGCCCGCCGTCGCTGGCCAGCAGCTTCTCGACCGTCGCGGTGAAGCGAGCGACGTCGTCCGTCAGGCTTTCGAGGTGCCGCTGCGCCTCGATCCGACGGTAGTACCGCCCGAGCTGGCCGGCGCTCATGGTGAGGCGGCCGAGGTCCTCCAGGAAGCCGTCGGTCGCGCGCAGCAGCGCGCGCGGCGCTTCGGCATCCGCGGGCCGGGCCCCCTGCGCCGGACCCGCCCCCGCCTCCGCCAGCGGGGCGAGCAGGTCGGCGACGGCCTGGAAGATCCTGTGATGCTCGCGCGCCGTCAGCTCGATCGCGAGGTCCGGATCTTGAAGAGCGAAGTCGCCGATGAACGCGGGCCGCGCCAGGTCCTCTGCCGGTGTGCGCGGCCAGAGGCGTCCGAGCAGTCGGGCCGAGGGGCCGAGCGTCGGCATCAGCAGAAGCGCCGCGCTGGCGTTGAACAGCAAGTAGGCCCAGGCGACGCGGGTCGCGGGGTCGTCGCTCAGCCATTCGAGGAGCGCGAGCGACAGCGGCAGCGACGTCATGGTCTCGATGAAGAACAGGGGCAGGAAGACCAGGCAGCCCACGACGTTGAAGGCGACCTGATACATCGCGAGCTGGCGGGCCTCGCCGCGCAGCTTCATGGACAGCAGGTAGGTCGTGGCGCTCGACCCCAGGTTGGTGCCGTAGATCACCATGGCCGTGGTCTCGAACGAGAGGACGCCGCTGGCCATCAGCGACATGGAGAGGACGCCGATCGCGACCGAGGAATTGACGACGACCGTCAGCACCGCGCCGATCAGGAAGGCGAGCAGATGGGAGCCTGCCGTCGATTCCAGCAGGCTGCGGACGGTCTCGCTGTCGGCCAGGGGCGCGGTCCCTTCCTTCAGCAGGCTCAGCCCGACGAACAGCAAGGCGATGCCGAACAGCGCCCAGAGGCCCTGGCGCCAGGGCCTGAGACGCTCGATCGTGACGCCGAGCCCGACGAGTCCCGTGAGCACCAGGACCGCGGGCCCGAAGTCGAGGGACACGATGAACAGCAGCGCTCCGGCGCCGAGGTTCGAGCCGACGATGAGCGGCAGGCCGCGCACCACGACCGTCATGCCGGCGACCAGGAGGCCGACGACGATGAAGGTGACGACGGCCGAACTCTGGGTCAGGGCGCCGGCCAACGCGCCCCAGGCGAAGCCCTTGCCGGGGGTTGCGGTCCAGCCGCCGACGGCGCGCTGGAAGCGGCGGCTGGTCATCCCTCTCAGGTTCGCCGACAGCAGCTCCAAGCCGGCGAAGAACAGGCCGAGGCCGGCGAGGATCTGGGCCAGGGTCTCGATCACGCGCGGTGGCTTCCGGAGCGCCGAGTCGTCATCTGTCGCCCTGCCGGGCGGAGTCCGGGCGTGTCGATCGCCATTGGAGCCGCCTCCTGCTGTACAGCCGACCCCGACGCTAGGGCAGGCAGCCGGCGAAGGCCAGCTTTCGCTCTCTTGCGAACCGGCGGCCGGCGGTCCCGGCCCCTAGGCGGGCGCGCCCTCGAGCGTCTCGCTGCCGCGCTTCAGACGGAAGGTGCCGTCGCCGCGGCCGATCAGGCGGCCGTCCTCGCCGAACACCTCGGCGCTCGAGAAGTAGATGGTCCGGCCGCCGCCGGTGCGCGTCGCCTTGGCCAGGATCCGCTCGCCGATCTGGCCGGCGGCGATGAACTGGCTGGTCAGCGACAGGGTGAAGGCCCGGCGCGCGTTGGCCGGCACCGAGCACCAGGTCCCGGCGTAGCCGCAGGCGGCATCGATCAGCGTCGCCAGGACGCCGCCGTGCAGCACCCCCGTGCGGTTCCTGTGGTGCGCCTCCAGCAGCAGCCCGACCTCGGCGTAGCCCTCCTCCCAGCGCAGCAGGCGGTAGCCGACGAGGTCGCGGAAGCCGCCCGACAGGCCGTGCGGGTCGATCGCTGTCTGGTCCATCGGCCGCAGGTTGTGCGCTGCAGCGGAGTCTGTCCAGTCCCGGCGCGGCCGCCCCGGGCATGCTCCGGCCGCGCTTTTCCGCTGCGCGGGCCTCCGCTATAGCTGGCGGCCGACCCAAGGAGGAGGAAGCGACATGGCCGGACGGCTGCAAGGCAAGCGGGCGATCGTGATCGGGGCGGGCTCCTCGGGCCCCGGCTGGGGCAACGGCAAGGCGGCGGCGGTGCTGTTCGCGCGCGAGGGCGCGCGGGTGCTCTGCGTCGACGTCAAGGCCGAGGCGGCGGCCGAGACCGTGGGCCTGATCGAGGGCGAGGGCGGCACCGCCCGGGCCGTCACCGCCGACGTCACCAAGTCGGATCAGGTCCAGGCTCTCGTCGAGGACTGCGTGGCGGCCTGGGGCGGCGTCGACGTGCTGCAGTTCAACGTCGGTATCCTCGGCCTCGGCGGGCCGGTCGAGGCCAGCGAGGAGACCTGGCGCCGGGTGCTCGACGTCAACCTGACCAGCCTGTTCCTGACCTGCAAGCACGTGCTGCCGGTCATGGAGCGGCAGTTCGAGGCGACCGGCCGCGGCGGCGCCCTCGTCGCCATCTCCTCGATCGCCGGGATCCGGGACATCGGCGTGCCCTACATCGCCTACAATGCCAGCAAGGGCGCCATCATCCCCTTCGTGCGCTCGGTCGCGCTGCAGTACGCGAAGAAGGGCATCCGCGCCAACGCGGTGCTGCCCGGACTGATGAACACGCCGATGATCCGCGAGCCGCTCAAGGAGGCCTATGCCGGCGGCGACGTCGACAGGATGATCGAGATCCGCGACGCCCAGTGCCCGACCGGCAAGATGGGCGACGCCTGGGACGTGGCCTACGCCTCCCTGTTCCTCGCCTCCGACGAGGCGAAGTACGTGACCGCCACCGAGCTGATCGTCGACGGCGGCATGACCGCCAAGTGCGTGTAGCCGGGGCGTGAAGGCGCTATCCCGGGCCGCGCGTCAGGGCCGGCCGGCACCCGGGCGCCCGAGCAGTCTGAACGCCAGGGGCGCCAGCACGACGATCAGGAAGATGCGCACGATGTGGTGGATCGCGACGAAGGCGGCGTCGGCGCCGAGGGCGATGGCGATCAGGCTCATCTCGGCGAGGCCGCCCGGCGCGAAGGCGAGCACCAGCGGGCCGGTCGGCAGGCCCGTCGCCGCGTGCAGGCCGAGGGCGAAGGCGACGGTGATGGCGACCAGCAGCGCGGTCACGCCGAGCGAGGCGACCAGGGCCCGGCCGATCAGCCGCAGCGGCGTGCCGGCGAAGCGCGCGCCCAGTGCCGTCCCGACCGCGACCTGGGCGCAGGCGACGATCTCGGCCGGCGGCTTGGCCGTGGTCATGCCGGCGAGATGCACCAGCGCGGAGGCGACCATCGGCCCGACCACGGCGGCGGCCGGCACCTTGAACCAGCGCGCGACGAGGAAGCCCACCAGGCCGCTCAGTCCGAGGAAGGCGTAGTCGACCGCGCTCAGGTCGAGCAGCGCCGGGCCCATGGCCGGACGGTCGCCGAGATCGAGCCCGCCGCCGAGGGTGAAGGCGAAGGGGATGGCCAGGACCACGAGCATGATCCGCGTCGCGTGGATCAGCGAGATGATGCGCCCGTCGCCGCCCATCTCGGTGCCGACCAGGACCATCTCCGACAGGCCGCCGGGCATCGCCGCGAAGTAGGCGGTCACCGGGTCGTAGTTGCACAGCAGGCGGAAGTAGAGGAGGCCAGCCAGGCCGCAGGCCGCGACGTAGAGCGCGATGGCGGCGAGGCTCGGCGCCCAGGTGCCGGCCGAGGCCAGGATCTCCGGCGTGAAGCCGCTGCCCAGCATGACGCCGAGCACGGCGATCATGAGGGTGCGCAGCGGCGCCGCCATCGCGATCGGCGCGCCGGCCAGCGCGGCGACCGAAGTCGCCAGCATGGCGCCGATCATCCAGGCCAGCGGCAGGTGCAGCAGGTTCGCCGCCCAGCCGCCGAGCCCGCCGAGCGTGAGTGCCAGGGCGATGGCGGACAGCCGCGGCCAGCCGGGAAGCCGGGGCAGGCGAGCCACCGTCAGGCGGCGAGGCGCTCGATCAGCCGCTCCATGAAGCGCTCGCAGAGCGCCAGCTGCTCCAGGGCGACGAACTCGTCGGGCTTGTGCGCCTGGTCGATCGAGCCCGGGCCGCAGACCACCGAGGGGATGCCGGCCTGGGAGATCAGCCCGGCCTCGGTGCCGAAGGCGACCTTGGCGGTGCTGTTGCCGCCGGTGAGCGCCTTGGCGAGCTGCACGACCTCGTGGTCGGCGGGCGTGTCGAGACCGGCGAAGGCGGAGTAGAACTCGAACTCGATGCCGGTGTTCGGCCGGATCGCCTGCATCTTCGGCACCAGGACCTGTTCGGCGTAGTCGGTGACCTGCCTCATCAGGGCGTCGGGGTCGTCGACCGGCAGGTTACGGAACTCGAAGTCGAAGGCGCAGTCCCGGGGCACGATGTTGAGCGCGGTGCCGCCCTGGATGAGGCCCGTGTGGATCGTCGTGTGGGGCACGTCGTAGTCGGCGTCGAAGGGCCCGTTCTTCGCCTTGTCCTCGGCCATCTCGATCAGCTTGCCGATCAGGCGCGTCGCGTACTCGATGGCGTTGACGCCGGTCGGCGCCAGCGAGGAGTGGCACTCGAAGCCGCGCACCCGGCAGGTGTGGCTGAGCTTGCCCTTGTGGGCGTTGACCACCTTCATGTCGGTCGGCTCGCCGATGATCGCCATGCGCGGGCGGATCGGCTTGCCGGCGAGGTGCGCGAGCAGCGGGCGCACGCCGACGCAGCCGATCTCCTCGTCATAGGAGAAGGCGAGGTGCACCGGCTCGCTCAGCTCGGCCGCGGCGAAGCGCGGCGCGTAGGCGAGGCAGATCGCGACGAAGGATTTCATGTCGCAGGTGCCGCGGCCGAACAGCTTGCCGTCGGCCTCGGAGACCCGCCAGGGATCGACGGTCCAGTCCTGGCCGTCGATCGGCACCACGTCCGTGTGGCCCGAGAGCGCGATGCCCGGCCGGTCGGTCGGACCCAGGGTGGCGTAGAGGTTCGCCTTGGTCCGCTCGTCGTTGTAGACCAGCTCCGAGTCGGCCCCGAGGTCCTTCAGGTAGTCGCGGATCCAGTGGATCAGCTCGAGGTTCGAATTGCGGCTGGTCGTATCGAAACCGATCAGGCGACGGATCATCTCGACGCTGGCGTCGGACGGACGGGTCATGCTGGGCTCGCTCGCGGTCTGGAAGACAAGGGTGGGGCATAGCACAGCCCGGGCGCCGCCGTTAGACCCCGGCGCGCAGGGCCGGGCTGCGGCGAAGGGGCCGGGCTGCGGCGAAGGGGCTGTGCCACCCCGACCTCACTCCGGCCTTGCCGCCGGTTCCTCGGGCGTTGCCCCCTGGGCCTCGGGCGGCTGCAGCAGGTCGGGGCGGGTCTCCTCGGCCTGGGCCTCGGCGAGCAGCCACTCGCGGAAGGCGCGGACCTTGGGCCACTCGTCGGCCGGGCGCGCCGAGACCACCCAGTAGGCCAGGCGCGTCTTGAGGCGCGGCCCGAAGGGCGCGGTCAGGCGGCCGTCCTTGAGGAAGTCGGCGGCGAGCGTCTTGCGGCCGAGCGCGACGCCCTCGCCGGCGGCCGCGGCGGTCAGCACCATCCACATGTCCGAATAGCCGGGCCCGCGGTCGGGATCGATGCCGGAATCCTCCAGGCCGGCGGCGCGCAGCCAGATCCGCCAGTCGGGACTGTCGTCGGTGCGGCTGACCTCGTCGTGGACCAGGGTGTGGTGGCGCAGGTCCTCCGGGCGCCGCAGCGGCGGATCGCCCTCGACCAGGCCCGGCGCGCAGACCGGAAAGATCTCGTCGCCCATCAGGTAGTCGCAGCGCAGGCCGGGATAGTTGCCGAAGCCGTAGCGCACCCCGAGGTCGATGTCCTCGTGGGCGAAGTCGACCAGCCGGTCGTCGGCCTGGACCAGCACGTCGATGTCGGGATGCTGCTCGCGGAAGCGGCGCAGCCGCGGCAGCAGCCAGACCCCGGCGAAGGAGGGCAGCACCGAGATGCGCAGCGGTCCGGAGAGGTCGCGGGCCCGGACCCGGCGCGTCCCGGCGTCGATCAGGTCGAAGGCCTCGGACAGCAGGGGCAGATAGACCCGGCCGGGCTCGGTCAGCGCGAGCGCGCGGTTGAGTCGGCGGAACAGCGGCGCGCCGATGTGCTCCTCCAGCGCCTTGACCTGATGGCTGATCGCCGCCTGGGTGACGTTCAGCTCCTCGGCGGCCTTGGTGAAGGACAGGTGGCGCGCCGCCGCCTCGAAGGCGCGCAGGGCGTTCAGCGGCGGCAGACGGCGAGCCATGGGAGGCTCCCTGAATAGCGCGGCGGCAAAGCGTAGTGCATTAGAATGCCTAATGGGAACGATGAGATAAGGTCGTTTGCCGGTTCCGGCCGGTTTCGCCAGATTATCCCTCATGGACGGCGGTACGGCCAAGCGGCCGGCGCCGCTTCGAGATGAGGAGATCTATCATGACGACCATCGAACTGCACAAGTCGGCTGCGGTCCCGGCCCCTGCGGCCCGCTCGCTGTCGTCGCGGATCGCCGGCCTCGTCGAACTGCTGTTCCAGTGGCAGGAGCGCTGGGAGCAGCGCGAGCGGTTGAGCGGCTTCGACGAGCACCTGCTGCGCGACATCGGCCTCAGCCGCGCCGACGCCGTGCGCGAATCCAGCAAGCCGTTCTGGCGCATCTAGCCCATCGCATGCGACGAGCGATCCGGTTGCCGGTACGGACTGGCGCGGTCACCGGAAGGACGGGGGAAAAACAAGGGCGGGCGCCTGCGGGACGCTCGCCCTTGCCGTTTATGGGGCCTTTCAGCCCTGCGCCCTTCCGTGCAGCGCCCGCCAGACGACCTCCGGCGTCAGCGGCGGGTCGAGATGCTCGACGCCGGACTCGCGCAGGGCATCGAGCACGGCGTTGAGGATCGGCCCGGGGGCGCCGATCGAGGGCAGCTCGCCGACGCCCTTGGCACCGATCAGGCTGTTCGGACTCTCGGTCGGCGCGAAGGCGAGAGCCAGCGTCGGCATTTCGTCGGCCCGGGGCAGCGCATAGTCCAGCAGCGAGCCCGACAGGAGCTGCCCGCTTTCGGGGTCGTAGCGCACCGCCTCCGAGAGGATCTCGCCGATCTCCTGGGCGATGCCGCCGTGGAGCTGGCCCAGGGCCGCCGGCGGGTCGATGACGCGGCCGAGGTCGTCGACGCCGGTGAAGCGTACGACCCGGACCTCGCCGGTCTCGGGATCGATCTCGACCTCGGCGACGTAGGCGCCGTTCGGGAAAGTCGTGTGGATGCCCTCGAAATCGAGCCGGCCGAGGCAGCCGGCCTCCGGATCGGCGGCCCGCTGCGCCTCCTCCAGGGCCGCCCAGCCCGCCGCCACCTCGGCCAGGCTCAGGCCGCGGTCGGTGCCGACGATGCGGAAGCGGCCCTCGCCGTACTCGATGTCGCCCGCCGCCGCCTCGAGCAGCAGCCCGGCCG
This sequence comes from Tistlia sp., assembly GCF_040905785.1. Classification (NCBI taxonomy): domain Bacteria; kingdom Pseudomonadati; phylum Pseudomonadota; class Alphaproteobacteria; order Rhodospirillales; family Rhodovibrionaceae; genus Tistlia; species Tistlia sp. Next base: position 101,369 of record NZ_JBBDQW010000025.1, on the reverse strand, counting down.
AGGCCTTCATGCGCTCCAGCATCTGCAGCGACGCCCGATGCACGGTGTTGCCGGCGACCGCCAGCAGGTTCGAGCCGCCGGTGCCGCCGCCGATCTCAAGCCAGTCGCTGTCGCCCTGCTCGACCCGGACCCGGCTCGCCGGGATGCCCAGGGCCTGGCCGGCGACGAGGGCGAGGGCGCGCCGATGGCCCTGGCCGGAATCCTGGCTGCCGCTGCGGACCCGCACGGTGCCGTCGGGCAGGGTGAGGACCTCGCTGCGCTCGGCGGTCGAGCCGCCCGTGGCGTGCAGGTGCAGGCCGACCCCGGCGCCGCGCAGCCGGCCGCGCCCGCGGCTCTGCGCCCGTCGCTCCTCGAAGCCGGCCCAGTCGGCGGCCTCCAGCGCCCGCTCCAGGACCGCCGGGAAGTCGCCGCCGTCGTAGCTCTCGCCCATCGCCGTCGCGTAGGGCAGGTCGGCCGGCGTCACGAGGTTGCGGCGCCGCAGCTCGACCCGGTCGAGGCCGAGACGCGCGGCGGCCACGTCGATCAGCCGCTCCAGGGTCGAGACCGTCTCGGGCTTGCCGGCGCCGCGATAGGCGTCGGTCGGCACGGCGTTGGTGAAGATGCCCTGGACCCGGTAGTGCAGCCCCACGATCCGGTAGCAGTGGCCGAACACCCGCACCGCGCCCTTGGTCGCGGTCATCGGTGCCACGGTGTTGAGGAAGGCGCCCAGGTCGGCGAGCGCGTCGATCCGGAAGGCGAGGAAGCGGCCCTCGCCGTCGAGTGCCAGCTCGGCCCGGTCGACCCGGCCGCGGCCCATGGCGTCGGCGACCATGGCTTCGCTGCGGCTGGCGGTCCACTTGACCGGGCGGCCGGTCTCGCGCGCCGCCGCCAGGGCCAGGACCTGCTCCGGATAGGGCCAGATCTTGACGGCGAAGCTGCCGCCGACGTCTTCCGTGACGACCCGCAGGCGCCCACCCTCGATGCCCAGGCAGTTGGCCAGCGCCGTGCGCAGCGAGACCACGCCCTGGCTCGCGGTCCAGAGCGTGAAGCGGCCGCTGCCGGCATCGTAGGCGGCGAGGGCGCCACGGGTCTCGATCGGGGCGATGACGATGCGCGGATGGCGAACCGTCAGCGCCACCACGTGGGCGGCGTCGGCGAAGGCCGCCTCGGTCTCGGCGCGGTTGCCGATCTCCCAGTCGAAGGCGCGGTTGCCGGGCGCCTCCTCCCAGATCGCCGGCGCGCCGGCAGTCGCCGCGGCCTCGACCTCCACCACCGTCGGCAGCTCGTCGAGCGACAGCTCGATCGCCTCCAGGGCGTCCAGGGCCGCCTCGAGGGTCTCGGCGACGACCGCCGCGATCGGCTGGCCGACGTGCTTGACGGCCGCGCCGGCGAGCACCGGGCGGTGCGGCTCGATCATAGCGGTGCCGTCCCGGCTGGTGACGGAGGCCCGGCAGGCGAGCGGCCCGATCCCGAGCCGCTCGAGGTCGGCGGCGGTCAGGACCAGCCGGACGCCGGGCGCCGCGCGGGCCGCCGTCACGTCGAGCCCGGCCACCCCGGCGTGGGCGAGCGGGCTGCGCAGGACCGCCATGTGCAGGCAGCCCTCGGGCGTGCGGTCCTCGAGGTAGCGGCCGCGGCCGGTCAGCAGTCGGTCTTCGTCGAAAGGCGCCATTGTCTCGGATTGCGGCTCGGCGGGAGGGAAGGGGAGCGCACGCTAGGGCGTGAACTGCTCCTTGAGGATGCGTTCCTCGAGGTTGTGCTCGGAGTCGAACAGCAGGGTGAAGATCGCCTCGCGGTCCTCCTGCACCCTGACCCTGGCGACGTTGCGCACCTCGGTGAAGTCGGCGACCGCGCTGACCGGGCGCTTGTCGCGCTCCAGCACCTCGAAGGAGACCGTGGCGCCGTGCGGCAGCAGGGCGCCACGCCAGCGCCGCGGCCGGAAGGCGCTGATCGGCGTCAGAGCGAGCAGCGGTGTGCCGATCGGGATGATCGGCCCGTGGGCCGAGAGGTTGTAGGCGGTGCTGCCGGCCGGCGTCGCGACCATGACGCCGTCGCAGACGAGCTCCTCGAGGCGTGCCACCCCGTCGATGCGGATCCGGATCTTGGCGGCCTGCCGGGTCTCGCGGAACAGTGCGACCTCGTTGACGGCGATCGCCGCAACCTCCTCGCCGGCCGCGGTCTCTGCGACCATGCGCAAGGGGTTGAGCACGACCTTGTCGGCGCGGGCCAGGCGCTCGGGCAGGTCGTCCTCGCCGTACTCGTTGAGCAGGAAGCCGACGGTGCCGCGGTTCATGCCGTAGATCGGCAGGGCCCGGCCGAGGTGGGCGTGCAGCACCTCGAGCATGAAGCCGTCGCCGCCGAGCGCGACCACCGCCTCGGCCTCGTCGAGCGGGGTCGAGCCGTAGCGCTCGGTCAGCGAATGCAGCGCCTCCTGGGCCTCGGCGCCGGGGCCGGCGACGAAGGCGAGGCGCCGGTAGTCCGGACTCGGCCCGGCCGCCGCGCCGGCTTCGCCAGCGGGGGCCTCGCCGCGTCCTGCGCATGACTGCGGAGCCGAACCGTCCTGCACTTTTCGTCCCTCTGCTCTCGACGCCGGGAGTATAGCGCTGCACAGTCGATGCGATAGCCTTGGCCGAAGGGCAGGACGGCTCCGGGTCGCCGGCCCCTTTCAGCGAGGCTCCATGAGCGTCGAGACAATCCTGACCAGCCTGTCGCCGAGCCCGCCCAGCCCGCCCGCCGCCGCTCCCCTGGTGGTGCGCCCCGCGGTGCTGTCCGATCTCGACGCCCTGGTCGCCCTGGAGAACCGCTGCTTCGAGAGCGACCGCCTGTCGCGCCGCAGCTTCCACCACCTGCTGAGCAAGGGCCATGCCGCGCTGTCGGTCGCCGAGCGCGAGGGACGCCTGCTCGGCTACGCGCTGGTGCTGTTCCACGGCCAGACCGCCCTGGCCCGGCTCTATTCCCTGGCGGTCGCGCAGGAGGCGCGGGGTCAGGGCATCGCGCGCCGCCTGCTGACGGTCGCCGAGGCCGACGCCCTGGCCGAAGGCTGCGCGGTGCTGCGCCTGGAGGTGCGCGCCGACAATCCGCCGGCGATCGCCCTCTACCGCGACGCCGGCTACCGGCGCTTCGCCGTGCTGCCCGACTACTACGAGGACCACGAGCCGGCGGAGCGGATGGAGAAGATCCTGACGCGCGGCGCCGGGCGGGTGCGCGAGGTGCCCTACGTGCCGCAGAGCCTGGACTTCACCTGCGGCCCGGCCAGCCTGATGATGGCCATGGCGGCCCTCGATCCCGACAGCCCGCGCGACCGCTCGACCGAGCTCAGGATCTGGCGGGAATCGACCCTGGTCTTCATGACCTCCGGGCACGGCGGCTGCGGCGCCTACGGCCTTTCTCTGGCGGCCTGGCGACGCGGCTTCGATCTCAGCGTTTACATCACCGATACCGGTCCGCCCTTCCTCGATTCGGTCCGCAGCGAGGAAAAGAAGGAGGTCATGCGTCTGGTGCATCAGGATTTCGTCGCCGAGGCGCTGCTCGCCGGCGTTCCGGTCGAGCAGCGCGGCCAGACCGCGAACGAGCTGGCGGGCTTCGTCGAGGCCGGGGCCATCCCGGTCGTGCTGATCAGCTCCTACCGGATCTACGGCGAGAAGAACCCGCACTGGGTCACCGTGACCGGTGCGGACCAGCGCTTCCTCTACATCCACGACCCCTTCGTCGACATCGAGGAGGGGCGGAGCTCGACGGACTGCATCCACGTGCCGATCGCGCGCGCCGAGTTCGACCGCATGGCACGCTACGGCAGCGCCCGCCTGCGCGCCGCCGTGATCCTGGCGGGCCGGCGGGGGCCGGCGGGCAAGGCGGGGAGAGCCTGATGCCCGGACCGATCGTGGTCGTCGAGGATGCCGCCGACAAGCAGTGGGCAGAGGCCGCCGGCACCGCCGTCACCGCCCAGGAATATGTGCGCAGCCCCGAGCGCTTCGGCGGCCGCGGCCAGCGCGTCGTCAACCTGTCCGGCGACTACAGCTACCTGGACTTCGGCTACTATTGCTCGCTCCTGGCGGAGGCGCGGCGCCAGAAGCCGATTCCGAACGTGGCGACCATCGCGACGCTGTCGCGCAAGGCCGTCTATGCGCTGGAGCTGCCGGAGATCAACGCGGCGCTGCGCCGCGACATCGAAAAGCTGCCGGCGCCGCCGCGCTCGGCCTTCACCCTGACGCTGTCCTTCGGCCAGGCCCTCGACGGGCGCTTCGCCGGCTTCGCCCGCGTCGCCTTCGACCGCTTCCGCTGCCCGCTGCTGCGCGCCGAGGTCGTCAAGGACGAGCGCTGGCAGGTCAAGACCCTGAAGCCGCTGGCGCCGAGCGCGCTCAGCCCCGAGGAGTTCGAGGCCTTCCTGCAGGCGCTGGGCCGCTACACCCGCGCCGACTGGCGCGAGCGCCGGCGCAAGACCGCCACGCCGCGCTACTCGCTGGCGGTGCTGTGGAACCCGGCCGAGGCGCTGCCGCCGTCCAGCGCGCGCACCATCAAGAAGTTCCAGAGCGTCGGCGCCTCGATCGGCCTGGAGGTCGTGCCGATCGAGCGCAAGGACTTCCTGCGCCTGGCCGAGTACGACGCGCTCTTCATCCGCGAGACCACGGCGATCGACAACCACACCTATCGCTTCGCCAAGAAGGCCGAGGTCGAGGGCATGCCGGTGCTCGACGACCCCATGTCGATCCTGCGCTGCACCAACAAGGTGTTCCTGGCCGAGCTGCTGCAGGCCAACAAGCTGCCGGCGCCCAAGACCCTGATCCTGGACCGCAGCCAGGTGCTGCAGGCCGAGGAGCTGCTCGGCTTCCCGCTGGTGCTGAAGATTCCCGACGGCTCCTTCTCGCGCGGCGTCTTCAAGGCGACCGACCGCGCCGAGCTGGTCCGCATCGCGCGCGACCTGTTCAAGCGCTCCGACGTCATCCTGGCCCAGGAGTTCATGTACACCGAGTTCGACTGGCGGGTCGGGGCGCTCAACCGCCAGCCGCTCTTCGTCTCGCAGTACATGATGGCCGACAAGCACTGGCAGATCGTCAAGCACGAGGCCGACGGCAAGCACGACGAGGGCCGCTTCAAGACCTTCGCCGTCGACCAGGCGCCCAAGCAGGTCGTCGAGATCGCGATGAAGGCCGCCAACCTGATCGGGGACGGGCTCTACGGCGTCGACCTGAAGCAGAACGACCGCGGCGTCTTCGTCATCGAGATCAACGACAACCCGAACATGGACCGCGGCGTCGAGGACGCCGTGCTGAAGGACGAGCTCTACGCCCTGGTGCTGCGCGAGTTCCTGCGCCGCATCGAAGCGCGCTAGGAGGCCCTTCTTCCGCCTTCGACTCCGCGCCCGGCCTCGCCTAACCTTGCGGCCGCAACGGAGAGGGAACGGAAGCGATGCGCACGAAGGGACTGGTGGCGGGGCTGCTCGTCGCGGCGGGTGCGATGGCAGGCGGCGTGATGGCCGGCGGTGCCGCGGCGGCGCAGGAGGTCCAGCCGGCCGATCTCGGCGACGAGCGCCACGCCGGCTACTACTATCCCTCGCCGCAGACCGAGGAGACCTACGTCGCGCGCGCCCGGACGCTCCAGGAGGCCAACCGCACGCTCAGGCTCGGCTTCGTCACCGGCTTCACCCAGGGCCAGCTCGAGGCGCCGACGCCGATCTGGTTCGTGATTTACGCCAAGGGCGCGGACTCGGAGAAGATGATCATCACGGCGCTCGAGGAGGGCAAGATCGACACCCTCTACCGCGCCCGCGGCCTGCTCGCCGCGTTGACCGCCATGGCGCGCCAGCTGCCCGTGTTCCAGGAGCACGGGCTGCAGGACTGGTTCACCTTCTTCGACCTCGCCAAGATGCTCGGCTTCGAGCAGATCACCATTTCCGACGGCAAGGGCTACGCCCACCGGGTCAACATCGAGTAGCGCCCGGCGGGGGCCGGCATCGGATGGTGGCGGCGGCTCGCTAGCCGCCGGTGACCGACATGTGGCGCGAGACCGAGGTCGCCTGGCGGCGGCGGCGGTCGAGCACGAAGTCGTGGCCCTTGGGCTTGCGCGTGATGGCCTCGCGGATCGCCGCGGCGAGCCCGGCGTCGTCGTCGCTGGCGCGCAGCGGCGCGCGCAGGTCGGCGGCGTCCTCCTGGCCCAGGCACAGGTAGAGCGTGCCGGTGCAGGTCAGGCGCACCCGATTGCAGGATTCGCAGAAGTTGTGGGTCAGGGGCGTGATGAAGCCGATGCGCCGGCCGGTCTCGCGGCAGAGCGCATAGCGCGCCGGCCCGCCGGTCCTGTGGTCGCTCTCCTCCAGGGTCCAGCGCCGGGCCAGCTCGCCGCGCACCATCGAGAGCGGCCAGTACTGGCCGAGGCGCTGCTCGGTGCCGATGTCGCCCATCGGCATGACCTCGATGAAGGTGAGGTCGAAGCCCTCGGCGCCGCACCACTCGACCAGTCGGTGGATCTCGTCGTCGTTGACGCCCTTCAGCGCCACCGCGTTGATCTTGACCTCCAGGCCCGCCGCCTTGGCCGCGGCCAGTCCGTCGAGGACCTTGTCGAGCTTGCCCCAGCGGGTGATGGCGGCGAACTTGTCGGGATCCAGCGTGTCGAGCGAGACGTTGATCCGCCGCACGCCGGCGGCGAACAGCTGGTCGGCATAGCGGCCGAGCTGGCTGCCGTTGGTCGTCAGGGTCAGCTCGTCGAGGGCGCCGCTGTCCAGGTGCCGGCCCAGGCGCTCGATCAGCCACAGGATGTTGCGCCGCACCAGCGGCTCGCCGCCGGTCAGGCGCAGCTTGCGCACGCCGAGGTCGACGAAGGCGCTGCACAGCCGGTCGAGCTCCTCGAGCGAAAGGACCTCCGCCTTGGGCAGGAAGCTCATGTCCTCGGACATGCAGTAGACGCAGCGGAAGTCGCAGCGGTCGGTGACCGAGACCCGAAGGTAGGTGATCGCGCGCTGGAACGGGTCGATCAGCGGCGCGGCGCCTTTGGGCGCGATTCCTGTGGGCGCGCGGCCCTCGGCGGTCGCGAGATCGGCCGTCGGTGCCGTCATACGGTGGTCCTCCTTCCCGGGCGGCTCCGCGTCGGTCCCGCTGTGGCGGGCCGCTCCTTGCCGGATGCGGAGCGTTCTATCCGCTCGAACATAACGCAAGCGGGCGGCCTTTTCGCCCCGAAATTCTTTGGGGCCATGCCGGAGTCCAGTCCCCCGAATCCCGTCCCGCCGGGCCTTGCGGTCTGCCGGCGGGAATTCCGGCCCTTGGCGGAAGCCGCCGCTGCGGCTAGCAATGGGGCATGACACGCGCCCGCTCCACCGGTCGCCTCGACGGCATCCTCGCGCGCCTCGTCGCCGGCCTCGTGCTGCTCGCCGCGGTCGGGGGGCTGCTGGCGATCCACTGGCAGGACCTGTTCCCGGAGGAACGGCCGGTCGAGGCCGCCGATCCGGACGACCCGGCCGTCGCCTGCATCGCCGAGCGCTCGGCGCAGATCGAGGCGATGATCGCGGACAACCCCGGGATGGCCGGACAGAAGGCGCTGTTCCTGGAGCGCGCCGAGGCGATGTGCCGCGCGACGGCCGGCGGGAGCGGCTCCGGCGGTCCGCCGCCCCTGCCGAGCAACTAGCCTGGATATCCCACGCCCTTCGGGTCGCTCGTGGAGCGATGCCGACCCCTTCCGGTACGAGAAATCCAGGCTAGACTAGCCGGCCCCGCTCAGCGCCGGCCGCTCGGCGGCATCTTCCGCAGGTGCTCGGGCGAGAGATTCGCGTAGTCCTCGATGGCGACGGCCTTGTCGATGGCCGTGCCGTCGCTCGACAGCGGCAACAGGCCGCACTCGTAGTAGAGGTGGCGGTCGCCGAAGGCGAAGGTGCGGATACGCGCGTAGTGGGGCAGTCCGGTGGCGAGCATCGAGCGGTATCCGTCGAGGAAGACGCCGCTCTCCTCGAGGTCGGCGAAGGTCAGCTCGTCGAGATAGAGGCCGGTGAAGTCGAACTTCGACCAGGTCACGACCTCGGTGCCGACCAGCCGGTAGCGCACGCGCAGCGGCGCCGGCTCCAGGTCGACCAGCATGATCGAGGGCAGCAGCGCCTTGATGTCGGCCGGATCGAGGTCCACGCGCAGCGGCACCGGGCGGCTGCCCTTAAGCCGCTGCCAATGCTCGGTCAGGGCGGCGATGCGCGGCGATTCGACAAGGCCGGGGTCGGGCAGGAAGGGCATCGCTAGTCGGCCGGGCGTGCCAGCACCAGCGTCCAGAGGCGCCGGGCGCCCCGGATCTCGCGTGGGTCGGCGTCGATGCCGGCCTCGGTCATCGCCGGCGCCAGCAGGTTCTCGTCGTGGCCCGGGCTGCCCTGCCAGGCGCGCAGGACCGTGCGCGGCGAGCGCTGGCCGGCGGCCAGGTTCTCCGCGGCCGAACGGAAGCGGTAGCCGGCGGCCCCCAGCCGCGCCGGCAGGCAGGCGCCGCCGGGGCTGCAGTGGGCGAAGTAGCCCCCGCGCGCCATGGCGTCGTTGTGCGCGGCCGCGGCTTCGGCCAGGCGATCGTTCCAGGCCAGGGCGGCCAGGCCGTGGCTCTGGCGATAGCCGTTGATCAGGTCGAGCAGGGTGCGTTCCTCCCGGGCCAGGCGCGCCTCGGCGCCCGGCGCCTGACTTCCGCCGCCGACCAGGTTGTCGGCGAGGCTGGGCGTCGCCACTATCGCCCAGAGGACGAGTGCCAGCGAGAGCTTTTGCGTGCGGAGCAGAAGGCGGAGGAGCTCCGGCCGTCTGTCGGGCGCCGCGCGGGCCCTGCTCATTCCGGGGCCTTCCCGACCGGCGGCTCCGCCCCGGCATCCTCCGCGCGGCCGCGGCTCAGGCGAAGCAGCAGCGGCGAGCTGCGGATCAGCGCGACGAAGCGCGCCCGTGCCGCGCGCGGCACCGCCGGCCGGCGCGTCATGCGATAGAGCACGAAGGCGACGAAGCCGCCATGCATCGCCGAGGTGTAGAGGAAGAAGGCCGGCGGCCCGAAATGGTCGATCACGAGGGAGGCCGCGAAGGGACCCACGGTCGCACCCAGCGAGAAGAAGAAGGTCAGGCCGAGCGACAGCTCGACGTACTCGCCGGGCCGCGCATGGTCGCTGGCGTGCGCGACCGACAGCGAGTAGAGCGGGAAGGCGAAGCCGCCGAACAGGAACACCCCGGCGAAGATCGCGCCGCCCTGCGCGTGCGACAGCAGCAGGCTGGCGAGAGCCGCGCCGGCCGTCGAGAGGATCAGCACGGTGCGCCTCTCGAAGCGGTCGGACAGCCAGCCCAGCGGAAACTGGAACAGCGCCCCGGCCGCGATGCCCAGGCTCATGAACAGCGCGATGCCATCGATGTCGAGGCCCATGCCCTGGGCGTAGACAGGGCCCAGGGTGCGGAAGGCGCCGTTGGTCAGGCCGATGGTGATGCAGCCTGCGCAGGCGACCGGCGACAACAGCCAGATCGCCCGCGGCCGCAACAGGGCCCGCTCCGGCGGCGCCGGGCTCTGCAGGCGCGAGGCGGCGACCGGGATCATGGCGGTGCAGTAGAGAATCGCCGTGACCACGAAAAGCGCGAAGCCGCCGGGACCGATCGCCGGCATCAGGAACTGCGCGCCGGTCACGGCGCTGAGGTCGACGATCCGGTAGATCGAGAGGATCCGGCCGCGGTTGCCGCGGTCGGCCAGGTCGTTCAGCCAGCTCTCGATGACCGTGGCGATGCCGGCGAAGGCCATGCCCATCAGGGCGCGGGCGGCGACCCAGACCCAGGGGTCGATCAGCAGCAGCATGATCAGCACGGCGATCGCGGCGACCGAGGCCATCACCGCGAAGATGCGGATGTGCCCGGAGCGTTGGATCAGCTTGGCGGTCATCAGGCAGGCAGCAAAGGTGCCGACGTAGTAGGCGGCGCCGATCAGGCCGAGCTGGACGTCGGAGAAGCCCTCGGCGCGACCGCGCACGGCGACCAGCGTCAGCAGCACGCCGTTGCCGGCGAGCAGGATGCCCGCCGACAGCAGGATCGGCAGCAGCGCCGCGATCCGCACGCCCCGGGTCTGGGCCGCCGGCTCGCTCATGGGCGGGAAGCCGCGGCGACGTCGCTCGGCGCGGCCTGCCGCTGCAGGACCAGGTGGTGCAGGTGCCAGCGCTTGCGGTCGCCCTTGGGGGTGGTCGTCTCGCTGCGCTCCTCCCTGCGGTCCAGGACCTCGTAGCCGGCGAGCAGCGGCGCCAGTCCCTCGGCGTCCTGCACCGTCAGGCCGGCGTTCCCGGCCCAGTCGTCCTCCGGGCCGAGCAGCTGGCCGCAGAACAGGCCGCCCGGCGGGAGAGCGCGGCGGATCGCCGTCCAGGTGGCGGCGAAGTCGGGCGGCGCCAGCAGGAAGAGTACGAAGCTGGCGTTGACCAGCTCGGCCTCGGGCAGGGGGGCGAGCGACTCGATCCGGGCGACCCGGCAGTCCAGGCGGTCGCCGGCGGCGGCCTCCGGACGGCGCTTCAGCGACTCGACGGCCGCCTCCTCCGCGTCCAGCGCCAGGACCCGCCAGCCGCGGCGCAGGAGCTCGACGGTGTCGCGGCCGGCGCCGCAGCCGAGGTCGAGCGCCCGCGCCGGGGCGCGGCCGGTTGCTTCCCAGGCCGAGAGGGCGGCCAGCAGCGTGTCGCGCGCCGGCCGCTCGGCGGTCTGTCGATAGTAGCGTCGCCAGCGATGGCGCGAGCCCTGCATGGGACGCGAGCTTAGGCGGCGCGGGCGTGGATTGACAGGGGCCGCGGGTGGGACGATATCCGCGGGCGGCGCCAGCCCTCGGCGCTGCTTTCGGATTCCACGCCCAGATGCACAGCAGGGACTTGCGCGCCGACCGGCGCCTCGAGGTCGGGCTCGCGCTGCTCGCCGAGCGCCGGCCCACGGCGGCGGCGAAGGCCGTCGAGGCGGCCCTGGAGATCGACCCCGGCTACGGCGACGCCTGGTTCGCCCTCGGCGAGGCGCGCGAACTGGCCGGCCACCGCCGCCGGGCCGCCGCCGCCTGGCGTCGCTACCTCGCCCTCGAGCCGGCCGACCCGCTGGGCGCGGGGCTGCGGCTCGCGCTGCTCGGCGCCGCGCCGCCGCCAGGCCGGCCGCCCGAGGCCTACGTCACGCGCCTGTTCGACCAGTACGCGCCGCGCTTCGACACAGCCCTGCGCGGCGGCCTCGGCTACGACGCCCCCGAGCTGCTGGCAGAGGCCGTCGCCGAGGCGGGAAGGGCGCGCACGCCGGACGGCGCCCTGCTGCCGCGCCGGGTGCTCGATCTGGGCTGCGGCACCGGCCTGTGCGGGCCGCTGTTTCGCGAGCAGGCGGTCTGGCTGGAGGGCCTGGACCTGTCGCCCGGCATGCTGGCCCGGGCGCACGAGCGGCGGGTCTACGACGCCCTCGTCGCAGGGGAGGCCGTCCGCCATCTCGCGGCGGTCGGCAGCGCCGCCGACCTGGGCACCGGCGCGCGCTTCGACCTGATCGTCGCCGCCGACGTGCTGGTCTACCTCGGCGACCTGAGCGCGCTGTTCCAGGCGGCCTTCGGAGCCCTGGCCCCGGGCGGGCTCTTCGCCTTCACCCTGGAGCGCGGTCTCGAGGCCGACCCGCCGCAGCCCTACCGCCTGCAGGCGAGCCAGCGCTATGCCCACCACCCGGCGGGCGCCGCGGCGCTCGCCGCCGCAGCCGGCTTCGAGACCCTGACGCTCGCGCCGGCCAGCTTCCGGCTCGAGGCCGGTCGGCCCGTGCCGGGCGTCGTCGTGCTGCTCCGGCGTCCGGAGGCGGCGACGGCACCGCTGCTCCTGGCGCTCGAGGTGCCCCGCGGCCGGCCGACGGCCTGAGCCTCGCCGCGCCGATCACGGGCCGTCCGGGGACTCGCGGAAGGCCCGCCAGCCGGCCAGTATCCGGGTCGCCGTGGTGATCCAGCACAGCCCGCCGAACAGCCAGGCGAGCGGCTGGAAGGCTTGGGGAAACAGGCAGATCGCCAGCAGGAAGGCGATCGTCTCGGTGCCTTCGGTGAGGCCGCCCAGGTAGTAGAGCGACTTGCGGCCGCGCAGGCTGGTCGTCAGGCCGCGCTTGGCGGCGACGACCGCATAGGCCAGGAAGGTACTGCCGGTGCCGACGAAGCTGAGCACGACGAAGGCGGCGGCGAGGCCGTTGGCCCGCTCGGCAAGGGCGAAGGCGAAGGGCACCGCGGCGTAGAACAGGAAGTCGCAGACGATATCGAGGAAGCCGCCGAGGTCGCTCGCCCCGCCGCGCCGGCGGGCAACCGCGCCGTCCAGACCGTCGGCCAGGCGGTTGGCGAGGATTGCGGTGACGGCCAGGTCGTACTGCTGCCAGGCGATCGCCGGCACGGCGAGCAGCCCGATCGCGAATCCCCCGAGCGTGACCCCATTGGCGGTCACGCCGACGCCGGCCAGGACGCCGGCGAGGCGGTCGAGGGGCGGATCGATCAGGCGGCGCAGCGGCGCATCGAGCATCGGTGCATTCTAACCTGCGGTTGGGTGGACCTGCGCGAGTCTTCGCGCATCGCCCGAGTCTGGCACCCCCGGCGCCTCAGGAGGGCCCCAGCAGGCTCAATTCTTCGTTACCAATCAAAGAAAGTATAACAAGGGACAACTGATACGGGTTGGCAACTTTCCGGCTTGCCCGTAGGATTATTGCTACCGCAAGTTAGGGGAGGGTCCGCGCGTGGCGCGACAGACAACGGCATCGAAGGAGCCCTGCGAGCAGGGCGATCGGCTGATCCTCGTCAAGGGTGGGGGGCGTCCCGAAGACGTCGCGGCGCGCGTTCGCGACCTCCACCGCCAGTTCGGCCGGGTCCTACAGCAGCGCATCAGCGAGCTCGGCCTGACGCTGGGCACCTGGTACTTCCTGCGCGCCCTCTGGGAGGAGGACGGCCTGAGCCAGCGCGAGCTGTCGCAGCGCATCGGCACCATGGAGCCGACGACCGTGAGTGCCCTGAACGCCATGGAACGCCTCGACCTGGTCCGCCGCGAGCGCGATCCCCACGACAAGCGCCGGCGCCGGGTGTTCCTGACCGAGCACGGCCGCAGCCTGAAGCAGCAGGCGCTCGGCCTGCTTGGCGAGCTCGACCGCCAGGCGCTCGGCGGCCTCAGCCCGTCCGAGATCGGGCAGCTCCACCTGCTGCTCGACGGCGTGCTGGAAAACCTGCGGGTTCAGCGCAGCCACTGACCCCCCTTAAAGAGCCCCGGGAGAACCGGCCCCTGCCGCCCATCGGGACGGCGCGCGGCGGCCCCCGGCGCATTTTTGCTTGCACCGCCCGGGCTCGCGCGGTTCCTCTACCCGCCGCCCCGAGGCCGGAGCCGGCCTGTCGGGAGCGAGGGACCGGGACAGGGAGAGCGGCGGGCGATGGCTTGGCAGAAGGTGGCGACGCAGGGCGACGTCGGTGACGGCGCTGTGATCCAGGTGACGGTCGGCGGCCGGCAGATCGCGCTCTATCGGGTCGGGGGCGAGATCTTCGCCACCGACAACATCTGTACCCATGCCTTCGCCTGCCTGCACGAAGGCTATCTCGACGGCCACACCATCGAGTGCCCGCTCCACCAGGGCGTGTTCGACATCCGCACCGGCGAGCCGCTGGAGGGCCCGGTCGACGAGCCGCTTCCGATCTTCCCGGTCAGGACCGAGGGCGACGACATCCTGATCGACATCTGACGCAGGGGACCGGCGGAGCGGGCGGTGGGGCGCCGGCTTTTGCGCCAGGTCAAGTCGGGGCGGCGGTCGCAGCGCTAGAAGGGCGCCATGGAACCCGCCCTGCTCGCCCGCTACGACCGCGCGGTCCCGCGCTACACCAGCTACCCGACCGCGCCGCACTTCCACGGCGGCGTCGAGGCGGCGCACTACGCGCGCTGGCTCTCGGAGCTGCCCGAGGGCGCGCCGCTGTCGCTCTACCTGCACATTCCCTTCTGCGACTCGCTCTGCTGGTTCTGCGGCTGCAACACCCGGGTGGTGCGCGAGCACAAGCCGATCGCGGCCTATCTCGACCTGCTGGCGCGTGAGCTCGACCTCGTCGCGGCGCGCCTGCCGGGCCGCTTCGCGGTTTCCCATCTGCATCTCGGCGGCGGCTCGCCGAGCCTGCTGCGCCCGGCCGAGATCGACAGCCTGATGGCCGCCATCTGGCGGCGCTTCGACAGGGCCCCCGGCGCCGAGGTCTCGGTCGAGATCGATCCGCGCGACCTCGAGCCGGCGGTCGTGGAGGCCTTCGCCGCGGCCGGCATCACGCGCGCCAGCCTGGGCGTGCAGGACTTCGCGCCGCGGGTCCAGAAGGCGATCAACCGCCTCCAGTCCTTCGAATGCACGGCCGCCGCGGTCGAGTCCCTGCGCGCCGCCGGTATCGCGGCGGTCAACCTGGACCTGCTCTACGGCCTGCCGCACCAGGACCTGGCGAGCCTCTCGGAGACCGTCCGCCTGGCGCTCGAGCTGGCGCCCGACCGCCTCGCCCTCTTCGGCTACGCCCACGTGCCCTGGATGAAGAAGCACCAGCGGCTGATCCCAGAGGCCGCGCTGCCGGACGGGCCGGCGCGCTGGGCCCAGGCCGAAGCCGCGGCGGCGCAGCTGGTCGCCGCCGGCTACCGGCGCATCGGCCTCGACCATTTCGCGCGCCCGGAAGATTCCCTGGCATTGGCCCAGGCGGCAGGGCGGCTGCGGCGCAACTTCCAGGGCTACACGACCGACGAGGCGCCGGTTCTGCTCGGCCTCGGCGCCTCCTCGATCGGCAGCCTGCCGCAGGGCTACCTGCAGAACGCGCCGGACCTGCCGACCTACCGCAAGGCCGTGCTGGCCGACCGCCTGCCGGTCGTGCGCGGCATCGCGCTGAGCGACGACGACCGGGCGCGCCGGGCGGTCATCGAGCGGTTGATGTGCGATTTCGCCGTGACCCTCGACCGCGAGGCCTACGCGGCCGAGCTGGCGGCGCTCCGGGGGCACGCCGCCGACGGCTTGGTCGAGCTGGACGGGGGGCGCCTCCGGGTCACCGAGTGCGGACGGCCGCTCGTCCGCTCGGTCGCCGCCGTCTTCGACCGCTACCTCGCGCCCGGCGAGGGAAGGCACTCGCGCGCGGTGTGACCCCCGCGCTCAGAGGCGCAGGAAGGCGGCGGCGTTGTCGTGGAGCCACTTGCGCTTGACGCTGTCCTTGAGCGGCAGGGCCTCGACCTCCTCGACGGCACGCGCGACCGGCTGCATCGGCCAGGCCGAGCCGAAGACGAAGCGGTCCTGCAGCACCGTGTTGCCGTACTGCAGCAGCGGCTCGTAGCCGGAATGAGCGACCCCGAGGTACTTCGGCCGGACCGCCACCAGCCCGATGTAGACGTTGGCGTGCCGCCAGGCGACGCCGAGCAGCTCCTGGACCCAGGGCCAGCCCGGCGGCGAGGCGATGACCCGCAGCTCCGGGAAGTGGACCATGACCTCGTCGAGCTGCAGGGGGTGGCCGTACTTCATCAGCGACTGGGTCGAGAAGTTGATCGAGCAGTGCAGGTTGACCGGCACGTCGAGCTCGATGCACTTGGCGTAGAGCGGATAGAGCCGCGGATCGTTGATCGCGATCTGGTTCTCGAAGCCCTGGATGTTCAGGCCCTTGAGGCCCAGCTCGCGGATCGCGACCTCCAGCTCGCGGATCGCGGCCATGCCCTTCAACGGATCGACGCCTGCGAAGCCGATGTAGCGCTCGCCGTGGCTCTTGCAGAAGGCTGCCACGTCCTCGTTGCGGATCTTGAGCCCGAAGCTGGTCTCGACGTCGCGCGCCTTGATCACGACGTGGCGGGCGTCGAGCCTGTCGTACATCGCCAGGTAGCGCTCCAGGGCCTGCGCTTCGTCGGTCTCCTGGCCGGCCGCCAGCTCGCTGGACTGGTAGACGCGGCGATAGTTCTGCAGGTGACCCTTGTTGGCGCGCTCGCCCTGGAGCGCGGCGACGGGAGGCGTGCTGCCGTAGTCGATCATCGTCACGAGGAATTCCTTCTGCGGGCGACGCCGGAGCCCGCGAGGCGGCGGTCCCAGGCGTCGCGGAACTGGTAGTAGCGGCCGACCAGCGGCATGAACCAGGGCGTCTCGCGATAGAACCAGCGGCCGGGATGCTCCAGGCCCTCGAAGGCGCTTCGCTCGTTGCCGCCGGCCATAGTCAGGGCGGCGCGGTAGCCGAGGTAGCTCATCATGGCGACGCCGCTGCCGTTGCAGCCGACCGCGTAGTGGAGCCCGTCGACCGTGCCGATATGCGGCAGGAAGTCGAAGGAGAATGCAACGTTGCCGGTCCAGGAATGCGTGACCCGCACGCCCTCGAGCTGCGGGAAGACGCGCAGCATGGTGCGGTGGAGCAGGCGCGCCGAGCCGCGCTCGTCGATCGGGCTGAAGCTCTCGCGGCCGCCGAACAGCAGGCGCGTGCCGTCGGGCGACAGGCGGAAGTAGCTCAGCACCCGCTTGGTGTCGTTGATCGTGCGGCCGGTCGGGATCAGGGCGGCGGCGCGCTCGCCGAGCGGCTCGGTGGCGATGATGTAGCTGCCGAGCGGGATGATCCGGCGCCGCAGCCAGGGCTTCAGGCGGCCGCTGTAGCCGTTGGTGCCGAGGAATACGCCCCCGGCGCGGATCCGGCCGCGGGGCGTCTCGACCGCGAAGCCGCCCGCCTCGCGGCCGATGGCGGTCGCCGGGCAGTTGGCGACCAGGGTGACGCCGTGGCGCCGGCAGGCCGCCATCAGGCCCTGGTGGTAGAGCGCCGGCTGCAGCTGGCCGGATTTCTCGACGACGATGCCGCCGTGGTAGAAGTCGCTGGCGATCTCCTGGTGCTGGGCCTCGGGCTCGACCAGGCGCACGCCCGCCTGGCCGGCGCTCTTGGCGGCCAGGGCCCGGAAGTGCGCCGGCGTCAGGGCGCCGACGAAGCGGCCCTTGACCCGCCAGTCGCACTCGATCGCTTCGCGCTCGATCAGCGTCTCGATGTGCTCGTAGGAGCCGGCGGCCTCCGCCAGGAGGGCGCGGTAGCGCGCCTCGCCGAGCAGGCGCACCGCCGGCGAGGCCTGCGCCGCGGAGGGCGCCTTGCCCAGGTTCGAGCCGCTCGAGACATGCCCGGCGTTTCGCGTGCTGGCGCCCTCGCCGAAGCGGCCGGCCTCGAGCACGGTCACCGCGGTGCCGCGCCGGGCCAGCTCGAGAGCGGCGTTGAGGCCGGCGAAGCCGCCGCCGACCACGACCACGTCGCTGCGCTCGGGCGGCCCCTCGCCGTCCAGCGGGTCGGGCGCCGCCGCCTCCCACCAGTAGGGCGCGGCCTTGAAGTCGGGGTGGAAGATGTCGTCAGGCAAGGGGCGCGTCCTATGGCTCAGCGGATCGGGTTGACGCCGACGCCGAAGCGCGAGGCGAGGGCGACGACCAGCGCGACCAGCAGGATCTGCAGGACCGAGACGGCGGCGATCGTCGGGTCGATCTCGAAGATGATGTTCTCGAACATCTTCTTGGGCAGCGTCGCGTTGGTGCCGCTGGTGAAGAGAGCGATGATCAGCTCGTCGAAGGAGGTGATGAAGGCCAGGAAGGCAGCCGAGACGATCGAGGGCCGGATCTGCGGCAGGGTGATCCGCCAGACCGCGCCGAGCCGGCTGGCGCCGAGGCCCATGGCCGCCTGCTCCTGGTTGGCGTCGAAGGTCCGCAGCGCCGCCCCGACGACGAGCACGACGAAGGGGATGGCGTAGATCGTGTGGCCGAGCATGACGCCGTACCACTCGCCGATCAGCCTGAAGCGGGCGAAGACGCCGTAGAGCGCCACCGCGATGATGATGTTGGGCACGATGATCGGCGCCGCGACCAGGCGGTCGACCCAGGCGCGCCCCGGGTAGTGGCCGCGCACCAGGCTGAAGGCCGCCAGCGTGCCGAGCAGCGTCGCCAGCACCGTGGTGCCGAGGGCGACCTTGATGCTGGTCACCGTCGCCTGGATCCAGGAGGGATCGTTGAGATAGCTCTCGTACCATTGCCAGGAGAAGCCGGGCGGTGGGAAGGAGAGGTAGCGCGCGGCGCTGAAGGAGATCGGGAAGACGACGAACAGCGGCGCCATCAGGAAGAAGAAGACCAGGGCGCAGTAGAGCCCGAGCAGCGAGCGGAAGCCGGAGCGGCGTCGGCGCGCCCGGACGGTCCGGGGCTGGGAAGGGCTCACCATTTGCGGTCCCCCTTCATCGCCCACTTCATCAGGCCGTAGACGATCAGCGTCGCCGCGAGCAGCACGGCCGAGAGCGCGCCGGCGAACTCCCAGTTCAGGAACTTGTTGACGTACTGCTCGATCAGCACGGCGATCATGGTGACGCGGCCGCCGCCGAGCAGCGCCGGCGTGATGAAGAAGCCCATCGAGAGGATGAAGACCAGGGTCGCGCCCGACAGCACGCCGGGCAGGGTCAGCGGGAAGTAGACTCGCAGGAAGACCCGCCAGTCGGGCGCGCCGAGACCGCGCGCCGCGGCGACGAGGTTGAGGTCGATGCGCTGCATGGCGGCGTAGACCGGGAAGATGAAGAAGGGCATCAGCACGTGCACCATGCCGAGCAGCACCGTCGGCATGGAGTGCAGCAGCACCATCGGCTCTTCGATGATGTCGAGCGAGAGCAGCGCCTCGTTGAGCACGCCGCGACGTCCCAGGATGACCATCCAGGCGTAGGTGCGCACCAAGATGCTGGTCCAGAAGGGCATCAGTACGCAGAAGAAGCCGATGGTCCGCCACAGGGGCGGGGCGACGGTCAGGAAGTAGGCGACGGGATAGCCGAGCAGGAAAGCGAGCAGCGTGACGTAGGCGGCGATCTCGAAGGTGTTCCAGATGACCTGGAGAAACAGGCTGCCGGTCAGCGCCTTGACGTAGGGCTCGACGGTGCCCGCCTGGATCGGCAGCAGCATGAACTGCGCGACCGGGATCGCGAACAGCACGAGCAGGAACACCACCGTCGGCAGGCCCAGCAGCAGGGGGCCTCGGTGGGGGCTGCCGTGGCTAAAGAGCCCGCGGCTGCGGCGCTCCGCCGCGACGCTCACGCGCCCGCCTCGGGATCGGCGATGACGTGGAGGTCGTGCGGGTCGAGGCGGAAGGCCAGGCGCGCGCCCTCGGGCCGGACCTGGTCCTCGCCGCGGCCCGGCCAGCGCAGCAGCACCTCGAGGCCGCTCGGCAGGGTGACGCGGTACTTCTCGGATTCGCCGAGGTAGACGACCTCCTTGACGACGCCCTCGAAGAGATTCGGCCCCGCACCCTTGCCCGACGCCGCCTGGCGCGGCCGCTCGGGTCGGATCAGCGCGTTCACGGCGTCGCCCGGCGCCAGGCCCCCGCGCGCCTCGGCACGCAGCGTCTCGCCTTCCCTGGTCTCGATGACCAGCAGGCCGTCCTCGATCGCCGTCACGCGGCCACGGAACAGGTTGGACTCGCCGATGAAGTCGGCGACGAAGCGGTTGGCCGGGCGCGCGTAGATCTCGCGCGGCGTGCCGAGCTGCTCGATCCGCCCGGCGCTCATCACGGCGATCGAGTCGGAGAGGATCAGCGCCTCCTCCTGGTCGTGGGTGACGAAGACCGTGGTCAGGTCGAGCCTGCGCTGCAGGCGCTTGACCTCGAGCTGCATCTGCTCGCGCAGCTTGCGGTCGAGCGCGCCGAAGGGCTCGTCGAGCAGCAGCAGCTCGGGATCGAAGACGATCGCCCGGGCGAGCGCGACGCGCTGCTGCTGGCCGCCGGAGAGCTGCGAGGGGTAGCGCTTGCCGTAGCCGGCGAGCTCGACCGTGTCGAGCGCCCACTCGACCCGCTCCTTCGTCTCGGCGCGGCCCTTGCGGCGCATCTGCAGCGGGAAGGCGACGTTCTCGGCGACCGTCATGTGCGGGAACAGGGCGTAGTTCTGGAACACCATGCCCATGTTGCGCTTGGCCGGCGCGAGCAGGGTGACGTCGCGCCCACGCACCAGCACGTCGCCGGCGTCGGGCATCTCGAAGCCGGCGATGATCCGCAGCATCGTCGTCTTGCCCGACCCGCTGGGGCCAAGGATCGTCATCAGCTCGCCGCGGCGCAGCTCGAGGTCGACATGGTCGAGGGCGACGACGTCGCCGAAGCGCTTGGCGATGCCGGCTAGGCTGAGGTCGCTCATGACGGGCGGGTCTCCAGAAAAACGTCGGCGGCGGGGAAGCGGACCTGCCGCCTCCCCGCCGGACCTGTCGGCGTTACTGGTGCGACAGCTTCCAGAGGTTCCAGCGCTCCTTGACCTCCTCGCCGTGCTCGAGCCACCACTCGAGGTCGGTCCAGACCAGGTTCTCGATGATCCCCGGGGCGGTCGGCAGGTAGGGAGCCAGCTTCTCGTCGACGTACTTGGCCGACTCGAGATGCAGGCCGGGGTAGCCGATCTCCTCGGCGTAGACGGCCTGGCGCTTCGGATCGGTCATGACCTGCAGGTACTGCTGGCCCCAGCAGGCGGTCGGCGAGCCCTTGGGAATGCCGTAGGCCGAGAGCTTGATCATGCCCTCGTTCCACTCGATGTCGATCGGGGCGCCGTCCTGGATCAGGTCGTAGAAGCGGCCGTTCCAGCCGCTCGCGAGCACGACCTCGCCGTCGAGCAGCAGCTGCGCCGGCTGCTGGCCGGAGGACCACCAGACGGTGATGTGCGGCGCGATCTCGTCCATCTTGGCGAAGGCGCGGTCGAGGTCGAGCGGGTAGAGGTCCTCGGGTGCCACGCCGTCGGCCAGCAGGGCGTACTCGAGGTTGTCGGTCGGGTCGTCGCGCAGCGAGCGCGGGCCGGGGAAGGCCTCGACGTCCCAGAACTCCGCCCAGGTCTTCGGGTGGTCGTCGTCGGGGAAGGCCTTGGTCGAATAGCCGAGCACGGTCGCGTAGGCGCTCTTGGCGAACCAGTGCGTGTTCTCCCGCGCCTCCTCGGGGAAGCCGGAGAGGTCGACGATCTCGAGGTCGATCGGGTCGAGCAGGCCCTCCTTGACCGCAACCAGGATGTCCTGGCCGCCGATCTCGGTGACCGCCCACTCGATGTTGCCGGTCTGGACCTGGGCCCGCAGCTTGGCGAGGTCGGCGGGGCTGGTGTCGATGACCTTGATGTCGAAGATCTTCTCGAAGTCGCTCGAGAAGGCGGTGCGCATCGCGGTCGCCATGGCGCCGCCCGAGGCGTTCACGACGATGGAATCGGGCTTGTCGCCGGGGCAGGCATTCTCGGCGGCCCCAGCCGTGCCGGACCAGCCCAGCACCAGGGCCAGCGCCGAGGCGGCGAGCAGGCCACCCGTCGCGCGATTCTTGTCCTGCATGTTCGATCCTTCCTCTGTTCCTATGGCGGCTCTTCTTGGCTCGGACCTCTCGCCGTCGTGGGTCGTCCGACCTGGGCGCGAGGTGCCGGAACTCGGCCCTTCGAACACTGCGCCACAGGGGGAAGGGGGAATCAAATAGCGAATTGCAGGAAGTTCATTCCTTAATGTTATATATGGCAACCGCAAGAGAGAGGGGCGGATGATCACCACCCGACAGCTTGACGCCTTTCGCGCCGTGATGCAGCACGGCACCGTGACCGGCGCCGCCGAGAGCCTCGGCCTCTCGCAGCCGGCGGTCAGCAAGCTGATCGCCGGCCTGGAGGACGAGACGCGCCTGCGCCTCTTCGACCGCGTCAAGAAGCGGCTGGTCGCGACGCCGGAGGGCGAGCTGCTCTACCTCGAGGCGGAGAAGATGGTGCTGGGGCTGGACGCTCTGCAGCGCGTCGCCGAGGGCCTGCGCACGACGCGCGCGGGCCGCCTCAACCTCGTCGCGATGCCGGCCCTGGGCCAGCGGCACCTGCCGCGGATCGTCGCGCGCTTCCTCGATGAGCACCCCGAGGCGGCCGTGACGCTGCACACCCACGGCTCGCAGGTCGCCAACCAGTGGGTCGCCGGACAGCAGGTCGATCTCGGTCTGTCGCTGCTCAACATCGAGCATCCCTCGGTGGTCAAGCGCACGCTCTGCCGGGTCGAGGCGGTGGCGGCGCTGCCGCCGGGCCACCGGCTGGCGTCGCGCGAGCGGCTCGTCCCGGCCGACTTCGCCGGCGAGAGCTTCATCTCCTTCACCCGCGACACCCGCACGCGCCATGCCATCGACCAGGTCTTCGAGGCCGCCGACGTCGATCGGGTCGAGCGCGTCGAGGCCTACATCTCCGACGTCGCCTGCAGCTTCGTCGCCGAGGGCCTCGGCGTCGCCCTGGTCGATCCCTTCACGGCGGCCAGCTTCGCCGCCACGGGCAGCCTCGTGCTGCGGCCCTTCGCGCCGGCGGTGCCCTACCAGATCCGACTGCTGCGCCCGCGCCACCGCGCGCCCTCGCGCCTGGCCGCCGCCTTCGAGCTCTTCCTGGAGGACTCCCTGGACCGGCTCATCGAGGAGCTGTCGATCCGCCGCTTTGCACCGCCGGCGCGCTGAGAGCCGGCCGCGAAGCCGGGGGGCGGGTCCCTACCGCCAGACCCCCTCGACCGCATCCCAGGCGCCTGCGCGCAGGTCGTCGGACTCCGAGCGCAGCTCGCCCTTGCGGATCTTCATCGAGGGCGTGCGGGGGAAGCTGTCGCGGTAGGCCAGGTAGCGCGGCACCTTGAAGCGCGCCAGGCGCCGCGCGGCGTGCGCCAGGATCCGCTCCGGCGGGACGCTGTCGCGGTCGTGGCCGGGCGCCAGGATGACCAGCGCCTTGACCTCCTCGCCGCGGTCCGGATCCTTGACGCCGATGACCGCCGCGTCCTGGATCTCCGGCATCTCCAGCAGCACGCTCTCGACCTCGCGGGCGGCGATGTTCTCGCCGCTGCGCCGGATCATGTCCTTCTTGCGGCCGACGATGTAGTAGTAGCCGCGCGCGTCCCGGCGGAACAGGTCGCCGGTGCGGAACCACTCGCCGAAGAAGGCCTCGGCCGTTGCCTCGGGCTTCTTGTAGTAGCCGAGCAGGATGTTGAAGCCGGCGACGACCAGCTCGCCGACCTCGCCCTCCGGCACGTCGCGGCCCTCGTCGTCGACGATGCGGCAGCGCCGGAAGGCCGCCGGGCGGCCGCAGGAGCCCTCGCCGACCATCTCGGTCGCCTCGATCGGCACGAACAGCGTGGTGCCGACCTCGGTCATGCCGAAGGCCTCGCGCGCGACCAGGTTGAAGCGGCGCTCGAGGTCGGCGTGGATCTCGCGCCGCACGCCGTAGATGTTGGCGCGCCGGATCGCGTTGTCGCTGTCGTCGGGCCGCGGCGGCTGCTTGTAGACGACCTCCGGGAAGATGCAGAAGTGGATGGCGAAGCGCCGGACCCGCTCCATGAAGCGGCTGCCGCTCGGCTTCAGCACCGCGAACAGCGTGCCGCGCTGGTAGGCCGCCAGCAGTGTCATCCACTGCGGGTCCATGTAGTAGAAGGGCTGGTTGGCGAAGATGTTCTTCAGCACGATGCCGTCCCGCCGGGCCGCCACCTTGCCGGTGCCGATCCAGTAGCTGTGGCGCAGCATGCAGCCCTTGGGGAAGCCGGTCGTCCCCGAGGTGTACTGGATGTTCAGCAGGTCCTCCGGGCCGGCCGTCTCGCGCGGCACGAAGCCGGGGTCACCGGCCGTGACCAGGGCTTCGAAATCGTGGCGGCCGCCCCCCGCGGGCCCCCCCACCGGCCCACCGTGGACGACGACCCGGTCCTCGGTCAGGTGGGCCGGGCGCTCGGTCATGGCGTCCAGTGCCGGCAGGCAGGCCGCATCGACGACCAAGTACTCGGCGTCGCCGTCGTTGAGGATGTAGTCGAGCTCGCGCGACGTGTAGCCGATGTTGATCGGGATCATCACCGCGCCGAGGCGGCCGAGCGCCAGCCAGGTCAGCGGGAAGGCGGGACGGTTCGGTAGCATGACCCCGACGTGGCTGCCCTTGGCGACGCCGAGCCCGGCCAGGGCGTCGGCCAGCCGGTTCGTCCGCTCGATCACCTCGCGGTAGGTCAGGGCCTCGCCGGTCTCGAAGAAGTTCCAGGCGAGCTGGTCCGGCACCTCGGCGGCGGCCTCCGCGACGACGTCGTAGTTCGTCGGCGGCAGCGGCTCGGATTCGATCTGGCGCTGGCGCTCCTCGGGGTCGCGCAGGTGGGCGTCGATGAGGTCGGCTTCCGTCAGCCCCTTGCCGAGGATCTCGAGCACCGACGCCCCGCCCGTCGAGTTCATGACACCGCCCTCGCCCACCGACGCCTCCCCTTTCAGAGTTCATTACTTTTCATCATGACTCGGCGGGTGGGTCAACAAGCCTCTCCGGCACGCCGCCTGGCCGGAGCACCGCGGCGGCCGATCAGCCGCGGGCGCGCAGCTCGCGGCGGATGATCTTGCCGGTGGCGGTCATCGGCAGGGCGTCCAGGAAGGCGACCTCGCGCGGGTATTCGTGGGCGGCGAGGCGGGTGCGCACCCAGTCCTGGATCTCCTTCGCCAGGGACTCCGAGGGCGCATAGCCCTCGGCCAGGACGACGAAGGCCTTGATCCGCTCGGTGCGCACCGGATCCGGGATGCCGACCGCGGCGGCCAGGGCGATCGCCGGGTGGCGCAGCAGGCAGTCCTCGATCTCGCCGGGGCCGATGCGGTAGCCGCCCGAGGTGATGACGTCGTCGTCGCGCCCGACGAAGCGGAAGTAGCCCTCGGCGTCGCGCAGGCCGCGGTCGCCGGTCAGCAGCCAGTCGTCGCCCTCGGGACCGCCGGCGAACTTCTCGGCCGTCGCCTCGGGCTTGTTCCAGTAGCGCAGGAACATCACCGGGTCCGGGCGCCGCACCGCGAGGGTGCCCTCGGTGCCGTCTGCGACCTCCTCGCCCGCCTCGTCGAGCACGCCGACCCGGTGGCCCGGCACCGCGCGGCCCATCGAGCCGGGCCTGACCGGGAAGAGGCCGGCGCAGTTGGAGACGACCAGGTTGCACTCGGTCTGGCCGTAGAACTCGTTGAAGGTCAGCCCGAAGGTCTCGCGGCCCCACGCGAGCAGCTCGGTGCCCAGGGTCTCGCCGCCCGAGCCGATCGAGCGCAGGCGATAGTCGAAGCGTCCGCGCGGGCTCTCGACCGCGCGCATCAGCTTGAGCGCGGTCGGCGGCATGAAGGCGTTGCGCACCTCGAGGTCGGCCAGCAGGCGGAAGGCCCGCTCGGGATCGAACTTGGCCATGCGGTGGGCGACCACGGGCACGCCGTGGTGCAGGCTCGGCAGCAGCACGTCGAGCAGGCCGCCGATCCAGGCCCAGTCGGCTGGCGTCCAGAAGCGGTCGCCGGGCTGCGGGAACAGCTCCTGGGGCAGTTCGACGCCGGGCAGATGGCCGAGCAGGACCCGGTGGGCGTGCAGCGCGCCCTTGGGCTGCCCGGTCGTGCCCGAGGTATAGATGATCACGGCCGGGTCGTCGGCGGCCGTCTCGACCGGCCGGAAGGCCTCGCTCGCCTTATCGAGCTCGCTCCAGAAGCCGCGCGCGCCCTCCTCGGGCCCCTCGATGCAGAAGATCGTCCTCAGCGCCGGCAGGCGGTCGCGCAGGCCCGCGACCTTGGCGAGCCCGACGCGATCGGTGACCAGCAGGCGCGCGCCGCAGTCGGCCAGGCGGTACTCCAGCGCCTCCTCGCCGAACAGCGTGAAGAGCGGCACCGAGATCGCGCCCAGCTTGAAGGCGGCGAGGTGGGCCAGCGCCGTCTCCGGCGCCTGGGGCAGCAGCACCGCGAGCCGCTCGCCGCGGGCCAGGCCGTGCGCCGCGAGGGCATTGGCCAGGCGGTTCGACAGACGCTTGAGCTGGTCGAAGCTGTAGTCGCGCCGGCTGCCGTCGGCCCCCAGGTGGATCAGCGCGAGGCGGCCGGAGCCGTCGGCCCACTTGTCGCAGGCGTCGACGCCGATGTTGTAGCGGTCGGGGATCGCCCAGCGGAAGCGGGCGGCGAGCTCCTCGTAGGTGGCGGCCTGGGGCAGCATGCCCGCTACAGGCCCTTCCCGATCCACACCGCGGTGTCGTGGAAGACGGCGCCGCCCCTCGGCGCGCCGGCGTCGGCCGAGGTCAGGGTGTTGACGCCCAGGCCGTCGAGGAAGGCCCGGTTCGGCCAGATCGATTCGATGACCACGACGTCGGGCTGGACCCCGTCGAAGGCGCGGGCGTGCAGGCGGATCTCGCCGCGCCGGTTGCCGACCCGCAGCAGCTCGCCGTCGGCGGCGCCGAGCCGGGCCAGCGCCTCGGGATGGATCAGCAGGGTCGGGCGCCGCTCGCGCTTCTGCGAGCCCGGGGTCTCGGCGAAGGTCGAGTTGAGATAGCTGCGCGCCGGCGCCGCGACCAGGCGGAAGGGGTGCTCGGCGTCCTGCAACTCGATCGAGGTCCAGTAGTCTGCGCGCGGCGGCAGGCCGGCGTGGTCGCGGCCGACTTTCGACCAGTCGGCGGTGAAGTGGTAGCGGCCGTCGGCGTGCGGGAAGCCCTCGGCGAAGTGCTGGCGCCGCGCGTCCTCGCTGCAGTCGAGCCAGCCGTCGCCCTCGAGCAGGGCCAGCGCCGAGCCGTGGCCGGAGGCCTGGAAGGTCGCCTCGACCAGCTCCAGGGCGGTCATCTCGAAGCCGGGGTGCCGCGCGCCGAGGCGGCGGGCGAGGGCGCAGATCACCTCGTGGTTGGAGCGGCAGGCGCCGGGCGCCTCGACGACCTTGGAGGCGACCTGCAGGTAGGTGTGGCCGCTCGCCGTGTAGAAGTCGTCGTGCTCCAGGAACATGGTCGCCGGCAGCACGATGTCGGCCATGGCCGCGGTCTCGGTCAGGAACTGCTCGTGGACGCAGGTGAAGAGGTCGTCGCGGGCGAGGCCCGCCAGGCACTTCTTGGTCTCGGGGCAGACGTTGGCCGGGTTGGTGTTCTGGACGAAGAGCGCGGTCACCGGCGGGCCGTCGCCAATGTCCCTGGGGTCGCCGGTCATGACCGGCCCGAAGCGCGACTGGTCGAGCTTGCGCACCGAGCGGTCGAGGACGTCGAGGCCTTCGACCAGGGTCTTGTCGAGATGGTAGATCGCGCCGTTGCCCCAGAGCGCGCCGCCGCCCTCGACGGTCCAGGCGCCGGTCACCGCCGGCAGGCCGGAGACGGCGTGCACCGAGGCGGCGCCGTTGCGCGAGCGTGAGAAGCCGTAGCCGACGCGGATGAAGGACTTGCGGGTCGAGCCGTAGAGCCGGGCGAAGCCTTCGATGGTCTCGACCGGAAGCCCGGTTATCGGGCTCGCCCACTCCGGCGAGCGGTCGCGGAAGTGGGCCTCGGTGGCGGCGTCCCAGTCGGTGTGGCGCGCCAGGTAGTCGCGGTCGGCCAGGCCCTCGCGCAGCAGGACGTGGATCACCGCCGCGGCCAGGGCGCCGTCGGTGCCGGGCTTCAGGCAGAGGTGCAGGTCGGCCTGCTCGGCGGTGCCGGTGCGGTAGGGGTCGACGACCACCAGCTTGGCGCCGCGCGCCTTGCGGGCCTTGGCGATCCAGGTCATGACGTTGACCTGGGTCGAGACCGGGTTGCCGCCCCAGACCACGACCAGCTCGCTCTCGGCGATCTCGCGGGCGTCGACCCCGGCCTTGGCGCCGACCCCGGCGAGCCAGCCCGACTCGGCCAGCGTCGTGCAGATCGTCGACCACTGGCGCGAGTAGCCCTTGGCGTGGCGCAGCCGCTCGATGCCGTCGCGCTGCACGTGGCCCATGGTGCCGGCGTAGAAGTAGGGCCAGACCGTCTCGGCGCCGTAGCGCTGCTCGGCCTCCAGCAGGCGCTGCGCGACCTCGTCCAGGGCCTCGTCCCAGGAGATCGGCCGGAAGGCCTCGATCCCAACGCCCTTCTCGCCGACCCGCCGGAGCGGCTGCAGCAGGCGCTCCGGGTGGTGCAGCCGCTCGGCGTAGCGGGCGACCTTGGCGCAGATGACGCCGGCCGTATAGGGGTGCTCCGGGTGGCCCCGCACCTTGCCGATCCGGCCGGGCGTCCCCGGCTCGCCGGGCTCCAGCACCTCGACCTGCAGGGCGCAGGTCGAAGGGCAGTCGTGCGGGCAGGTCGAGCGCGCCCAGATGTTCGGGCGCGGGGCGTCCGGACGGGGCGCGGGCGGGCGGGGGGCGGCGGTGTCTAGCGGCATGGCGCCACTCTAGCCGAAGATCGGCTACACTGGAATCGGCGGTGGGGTGAGCGAGAATCGCGAAGGGAGCTATCGATGGACCGGACCCGAGCCCTTATCCTCGCCTGCGGCCTGCCGCTGGGCGCCGCGCTGGCGGCCTCCTCCGCCTCGGCCCAGGCGGTCTCGGCCGAGCGGGGGCGGGAGGTCGCGCGCCTCTGGTGCGCCCACTGCCATTCGACCGATGCCGCGCCCCAGGCCAGCGACGTCGGGCCGAGCTTCCCCCGGATCGCCGAGCGACGCTCGCCGGACTACCTGCGCGGCTTCCTGGCAAACCCGCACGTGCGCGGCGAGATGCCCCCCTTCGACCTCTCGCGGGAGCACATCGAGGACCTGATCGCCTACCTCGGCACGCTCGAGTAGCGGCGGCCCGGGCCGGGCCGGGAAATTCGACGGTGGATTGTGCGGGTCGCTCTGGTATTTTATCGGCCGCAGGGGTGACCCGACGAAAACGCATAAATAGTCCCCAGGGAGGAACATCGGCATGACACGTACCCTTACAGGCCTGCTGGCCAGCGCGGCGCTGATCGGGCTCGCGACGGCGGCGGCGCCCGCCCAGGCGCAGTGCGACGGCGGCGAGATGGTCATCAAGTTCAGCCACGTGACGGCCGCCCAGGGCCATCCGAAGGGCGAGGCGGCCGACCTCTTCGCGCAGCGCGTCAACGACGAGATGAACGGCGTCGCCTGCATGGAGGTCTTCCCGAACTCCCAGCTCTACAACGACGACAAAGTGCTGGAGGCGATGCAGCTCGGCGACGTCCACTTCGCCGCGCCGTCGCTGTCGAAGTTCGAGAAGTACACGATGAAGTTCCGTGTCTTCGACCTGCCCTTCCTGTTCGAAGACATCGACGCGGTCGACCGCTTCCAGGGCAGCGACAAGGGCAAGGAGCTGCTCGCCAGCATGAAGGACCGCGGCCTGCTCGGCCTGGCCTACTGGCACAACGGCATGAAGCAGCTGTCGGCCAACAAGCCGCTGCTCGAGCCCGAGGACGCGGCCGGCCTGAAGTTCCGCATCCAGACCTCCGACGTGCTGGAGGCGCAGTTCAAGGCGCTCGACGCCAACCCGCAGAAGATGGCCTTCTCGGAGGTCTACGGCGCGCTGCAGACCGGCGTCGTCGACGGCCAGGAGAACACCTGGTCGAACATCTACACCAAGAAGTTCTTCGAGGTGCAGGACGGCATCACCGAGACCGACCACGGCGTCATCGACTACCTGGTGGTCGTCTCGGCCGAGTGGTGGGACGGCCTCGACGAGGAGGTCCGCAACCAGCTGGGCAACATCCTGGCCGAGGTGACCGCCGAGCGGAACGCCCTGTCCACCGAGATCAACGAGAAGAACCGCCAGATGATCCTCGACGCCGGCGGCGAGATCCGCCAGCTGAGCCCGGAGCAGCGCGCCAAGTGGGTCGAGGCGATGGAGCCGGTCTGGGAGGAGTTCCAGGGCGACATCGGCGCCGACCTGATCTCGGCGGCGCAGTCCGCCAACCAGGGCAGCTGATCGGCGGCACCGATCGGGCAGGCGGCGGCGCCGAGAGCGCCGCCGCCGTCCGCCCTTTCGGCGGTCCGGCCGGCGCCGGACTCACACCCAGGGGATAGGGGGCGGCCGTGCAGCGTGCCGGCGAGGTCGTCAATCGCATCGAGGAGGGGGCGATCTCCTTCTTCTTCGCGGTCATGGTGCTGACCACCTTCGTCCAGGTGGTGCTGCGCTACGTCTTCAACACGGGCTTCGTCTGGGCGCTCGAGCTGACCACCTACTGTTTCGCCTGGATGGTGCTGATCGGCATCTCCTGGGGCGTCAAGATCAACACGCACCTCGGGGTCGACGCCTTCGTCCGGCTGTTCCCCGGCAAGGCCCAGCGGGCGCTCGTGCTGTTCGGCTGCCTGTGCTGCATCGCCTATGCCGGCATCCTGCTGGCCGGCGCCTGGGAATACATCTCCAAGATCTACCGGATCGGGATTCCGACCGAGGACCTCTACGTGCCGCGCGTCGTCGTCGAGCTGTTCGCCGGCGGCGAGCCCGATCGCCCGGTGCCGATCCCGCGCTGGATCCCCTACGCCGCGCTGCCGATCGGCCTGGCGCTGCTGCTGTTCCGCTTCTGCCAGGCCTTCTGGCTGATCTATACGGGCGAGCGCAAGACGCTGATCGCCGGCCACGAGGTCGAGGAGCTGGCCGAGGAGGCGCAGCACCGCCTCGTCCCGGACGAGCCGCGACCCGGCGACCTGCGGTAGGGGACCGGCGATGGAATCGATCCTGCTGTTCGTCGTGGTCCTGCTGCTGCTCGTGCTCGGGGTCCCGATCGCGGTCGCCCTCGGCCTGTCCAGCCTGACCATCATCCTGGCCTTCAGCAACGACTCCCTGGCCTCGATCGCGCTCAAGCTGTTCGAGGCGATGGAGCACTACACGCTCCTCGCCATCCCCTTCTTCATCCTGTCCTCGACCTTTCTGTCGACCGGCGGCGTGGCGCAGCGCATCATCCGCTTCTCGATCGCCTGCGTCGGCTCCTTCCGCGGCGGCCTCGCCATGGCCGGCGTCTTCGCCTGCATGATGTTCGCCGCGCTCTGCGGTTCCTCGCCGGCAACCGTCGTCGCGATCGGCTCGATCGTCATCGCCGGCATGCGCCAGGTCGGCTACAGCCGCGACTTCGCCGCCGGCGTGATCTGCAACGCCGGCACGCTCGGCATCCTGATCCCGCCCTCGATCGTCATGGTCGTCTACGCCGCCGCGACCGACGTGTCGGTCGGCCGCATGTTCCTGGCCGGGGTCATCCCAGGCGCGCTCGCCGGCGTCATGCTGATGATCGGCATCTACGTGGCGGCCGTGCGCCGCGGGCTGCCGGCGCAGCCCTGGCAGGGCTTTCGCGAGATCTTCGCCTCGGCGCTCGACGCCGGCTGGGGCCTGTTCCTGATCGTCATCATCCTGGGCGGCATCTACGGCGGCATCTTCACGCCGACCGAGGCGGCGGCGGTCGCCGCGGTCTACGCCTTCCTGATCGCGGTCTTCATTTACCGCGACCTCGGGCCGCTCAAGGGGGTGCCCTGGCGGGCCGAGGGCGAGGGCGCCGGCGGTGCGGCCCTCCGCAACACCTTGGCGATCGCCAAGGGCTTCTTCCCAGGCTGCGTCCACGCCGACACCCGCAAGGTCCTGGTCGAGGCGGCGCGCGTCACGCTGATGCTGATGTTCATCATCGCCAACGCGCTGCTCTTCGCCCACGTGCTGACCAGCGAGCGCATCCCGCAGGTGATCACCGAGACCTTCATCCAGGCCGGCCTGGAGCCCTGGATGTTCCTGGTCGTGGTCAACCTGCTGCTGCTGCTCGGCGGCCAGTTCATGGAGCCCTCGGGCCTGCTGCTGATCGTGGCACCGGTGGTCTTCCCGATCGCCATCCAGCTCGGCATCGACCCGATCCACCTCGGCATCATCATGGTCGTCAACATGGAGATCGGCATGATCACGCCGCCGGTCGGGCTCAACCTCTTCGTGACCTCGGGCATCACCGGCATGTCGGTGCTCCAGGTCGTGCGGGCGGCTCTGCCCTGGCTCGGCATCCTGTTCGTCTTCCTGATCATCGTGACCTACGTGCCCTGGGTCTCGACCTACCTGCCGAACACCCTGATGGGGCCGGAGATCGTGCGGTAGGGGCGCCGGTGCTCACCCGCGCTTGCATGGTTCGACAAGCTCACCATGAAGCGAAGGAGGGGTTCTCGCCGGCTTCAGTCACGCTCCGTGGTGAGCCGGTCGGAGGCCATCATGAAGCAGCGGATAAGGTTCTTGCCGGCTTCAGGTCGCGCTTCATGGTGAGCTTGTCGAACCATGCAAGCGTGAGTTGCGCTGATCCGTCCATGACCCACACGCGAGCCCTTCGTCTCCGGCGCGCGCCGAACCGGGGGCTTCCCTCGAATCCGGCCGCTCGGCTACCCAGGAAGGCGGCAATTCGATGTCAGGAGGCCAGCCACCCGTGAGCGTGCTCGCGCCCAACCCGTCCGTTTCCTTCGCCCCGACCGCGGGCGGCCCGCGCGTCGTGGTGCTCGGCAACGAGAAGGGCGGCAGCGGCAAGTCGACCAGCGCCATGCACCTGGTCGTCGCCCTGCTGCGCCTCGGCTACCGGGTCGGCGTCGTCGATCTCGACGCCCGCCAGGGCACGCTCAGCCGCTACGTCGAGAACCGCGCGGCCTTCGTGCAGGAGACCGGCCTGCCGCTGCCGCTGCCCGAGCTGCGCCGGGTCGCCCGCTCCGACGCCGCCAGCCGCGACGCGGCCGAGAGCGAGGAGCGCGCGCGCCTCGACGGCGCCCTGTCCGAGCTGGCCGACCGGGACTTCCTGGTCATCGACACGCCCGGCAGCGATTCCCACCTGGCCCGCCTCGGCCACCAGGCGGCGGACGTGCTGATCACGCCGCTCAACGATTCCTTCGTCGACCTCGACCTGCTCGCGCGCATCGATCCGGAGGGGCGGCGCATCCTCGGCCCCAGCGTCTACAGCCAGATGGTCTGGGAGCAGCGCCAGCAGCGCGCCCGCGCCGGCCGCCGCCCGGTCGACTGGATCGTCATGCGCAACCGCCTGTCGCACCTCGACGCGCGCAACAAGCAGAAGGTCGGCGGCCTGCTCGACCAGCTGGCCAAGCGGATCGGCTTCCGCCTGGCGCCGGGCTTCGGCGAGCGCGTGATCTTCCGCGAGCTCTTTCCCAAGGGCCTGACCCTGCTCGACCTGCGCGAGGCCGGCACCGACCTCACCCTGTCGCACCTCGCGGCGCGCCAGGAGGTCTTCTCGCTGCTCGCGGCCCTCGGGCTGGAGGCGGAGCCGGCAAGCGGCAACGCCGACGGCGCGAAGGCCGAGGCGGCGGCGACCGGCTGAGCGGTGGCGAAACAGCCTGTCGCGGCTGATGCGCGGTAATGTCATGACTATTCGTGAGAGTCTGAAGATTATGACGGCACTCTTCACCTACAACGACACGGTCAAGGTCACAAAAGACGCGCCTGAACAGTGCCGCCCCGGCGAACTCGCATCGGTGGTCAGCATTAGCCTAGCCACGGAGCGAGGCGGGGAGTTCTTGAAGGAGTTTCCGCATGGCGTGGTTTATTCGATCGAATTCGAGGACGGGTGCATTGTCGAAATCCACGAGGATTTTGTTGAGAAGGGCGCGTTTCCGAGTGAGTTGGGAGATAGGGGCACTAGGTGAAGGTAGTTGGGTTCGGCTATCGAACGAGCGGACCCGGCCCTGCCTCCCCGAAACAATGCTCCGAGTGGCGTGCTAGGCACGGGGCGCGGCCTATAGCGGAGCTGCGGGCGGACGAGCCGCCGGCGCGACCGCCGAGGCGGCGACTTCGGGATCACTTTCCCGGTCAGGTGACGAGCAAAAGGGCCGCGAGATGCTCGCGGCCATCCTCAGTCCCCCTTGCCGGGGCGAGCACCAGAAACCTCCCGCGGTTCCGCCGCCGTGGGATTCGCTTCTGCGACCTTCCGCGGCTGGCGCAGGCAGCTTTCGTATCCTATCTCTAGGCGATGGAGAGCCATCGCCGATGAGCGACGACGACAAGCGCCAGGGCACCCGCAAGGGGCCCCTCGAGCGGCGCCAGGACGAGCCCGCGCCGAGCGTGCGCCAGAAGTCGGGGCGCGGCGAGGTCGACGCCTTCCTCAGCAAGGTCGCGGCGATCCGCCCGAGCGCGGCCGGCGAGGGGCGTGGGCGGCTGATCTTCGCGCTCGACGCCACCGCCAGCCGCCAGCCGACCTGGGACCAGGCGATGCAGATCCAGGCCGAGATGTTCGAGCAGGCGGGCTCGCTCGGCGGCCTCGACGTCCAGCTGGTCTTCTATCGCGGCTTCGGCGAGTGCAAGGCCAGCAAGTGGCAGAGCGAGGCCAAAGGCTTGTTGCGCGCCATGACCGCCGTGACCTGCCTGGCCGGCCGGACGCAGATCGGCCGGGTCCTGAAGCACGCGCTCGGCGAGACCCGGAAGAAGAAGGTCAACGCCCTGATCTTCGTCGGCGACGCCGTCGAGGAGCCGCTCGACGAGCTCGGCCACCAGGCCGGCGAGCTCGGCCTGCACGGCCTGCCCTGCTTCCTGTTCCACGAGGGCCGCGACGCGCTCGCGCGCCAGGCCTTCGAGCAGATCGCGCGGCTCTCCGGGGGCGCCTGCTGCAGCTTCGATCCCTCGTCGCCGCAGCAGCTGCGAGACCTCCTGGCCGCCGTCGCCGTCTACGCCGCCGGCGGGCGCAAGGCGCTGGCCGACTTCTCCGAGCGGCGCGGCGGGGTGGTTCCCCAACTCACCCACCAGGTCCGCTAGATGGGCGGGGGCGGGCGCCGATGATCGCCTATCTCCTGTTCGGGCTGATTCTGCTCGGTGCGATTGTCCTGCTGCTCAAGTGGTTCACCAGCGTCGAGCCCCGGCAGGTCAAGAGCGCCCTGACCTGGGTCGCCGGCGTCATCGGCGTGGTGCTCCTGCTGTTCCTGCTGTGGGGCGGCGCGCGGGCCCTGGCGCCCTTCGCCCTCGCCTTCCTGCTGCCGATGCTGTTCCGCCTACCCAGCCTGCTGCGTCGCCTGGGCTCCTCCCTCGGGCCCCAGCCGGGCCAGACCTCCACCGTCGAGACGCGCTTCCTGCGCATGGTGCTCGACCACGATACCGGCGGCATGAGCGGGACCGTGCGCGAGGGCCCCTGGCGCGGCCGGCGCCTAGACGAGCTGTCCGAGGCCGAGCTGCTGGAGCTGTGGCGCGAGTGCCGCGCCGAGGACGAGCAGTCGGCGGCGGTCCTGGAAGCCTACCTCGACCGCGTTCACGGCCTCGACTGGCGGGAGGCCGCGGGCCTGGACGCGGAGGAAGACGCTGGTCCCAACTCGGGGGCCGGGCGGGGAGAGGACCGCCGGGCCGGCGCGCGCGCCGCCTCGGGCCCGATGACCCGCGAGGAGGCGCTGCAGATCCTCGGGCTGGAGGCGGGAGCCGGCGAGTCGGAGATCCGTGCCGCACACCGCCGGCTGATGCGCCAGTACCACCCGGACAGCGGCGGCTCCAACTACCTTGCGGCCAAGATCAACGCGGCCAAGGAAGTCCTGCTCGGGCGCTAAGCCAGCCGTCCGCCGGAGCGAATCTTCGGCCGCGGGAACCCATGTGGGGGGGCGCGCATTTCCGCCACGGCCGGTTCGCGCGAACCGGGCGGCTGATGCGTCTGTCGCCGCCAGGAACCATCGCCTTGCCCGGCGTGCATCCGCACGCCTCGGTCCCGCGTAGCCGGTGCAGGCGCATCGTCAGTCACGAGGTAGAAGAGGCATGTTCGCGTGATCCGCCCTCCGGCACCGAGAGTTTGCCGACGCGCCGCCGGAGGCGCGGCGCAGCCACCCACCGTTGTTGTCGGTCCTCCTCGCCTGTGGCAAGACTGGCCGCGCGAAGCCGCATGCATCCCCTGAGCCACCACAGATCGGCGTGAGATCCATGAAGAAGACCATTCGCAAGGCAGTCTTCCCCGTCGGCGGCCTCGGGACCCGCTTCCTGCCGGCGACCAAGGCCATGCCCAAGGAGATGCTGCCGGTCGTCGACAAGCCGCTGATCGAGTACGCGGTCGAGGAGGCCAAGGCGGCGGGCATCGAGGAGTTCATCTTCGTCACCGGCCGCGGCAAGTCGGCGATCGAGGACCACTTCGACCACTCCTGGGAGCTCGAGACGGCGCTCGCCAAGAAGGGCAAGACCGAAGAGCTGGAGGCCTCGCGCGCCTCGCTGCTGCGCCCCGGGCAGGTCGCCTACACCCGCCAGCAGGATCCGCTCGGGCTCGGCCACGCGGTCTGGTGCGCGCGCCGCATCACCGGCGACGAGCCCTTCGCCGTGCTGCTCGCCGACGACCTGGTGATGGCCGACGAACCCTGCCTGTCGCAGATGATCGAGGTCTACAACGAGACCGGCGGCAACATCGTCGCCGTGATGGACGTGCCGCGCAGCCAGACCGACCGCTACGGCATCCTCGACGTGGTCTCGGAGGAGGGCCGCCTGGCCAAGGCCCGCGGCCTGGTCGAGAAGCCGAAGCCGGACGAGGCGCCCTCGACGCTCTCGATCATCGGGCGCTACATCCTGCAGCCCGAGGTGATGCAGGAGCTGGGTCGCCAGCAGACCGGCGCCGGCGGCGAGATTCAGCTCACCGACGCCATGGCGCGGACCATCGACAGGGTGCCCTTCCACGGCCTACGCTTTGCCGGAACCCGCTTCGACTGCGGCAGCAAGGAGGGCTTCCTCGAGGCCCAGATCGCCTTCGCGCTGCAGCGCGAGGACCTGGGCGGGGCGATGGCGGAGATCCTGTCCCGCTACTGCGTCGATGCGCGCGTCGCGGCATCCTGACCGCCGCAGCTTCATTTTTTCCATAATACGTCAGGAGGCTCTGCGATGCGCATCGCCATGATCGGTACTGGCTACGTCGGACTGGTGTCGGGAGCCTGCTTCTCCGAGTTCGGCACCCAGGTCGTCTGCGTCGACAAGGACGCCGACAAGATCGCCCGCCTGAAGCGCGGCGAGATGCCGATCTTCGAGCCCGGCCTCGAGCAGCTGGTCGCCAAGAACGTCGAGGCGGGCCGGCTGTCCTTCACGACCGACCTGGGCGAGGCGCTCGAGGGCTGCGACGCCGTCTTCATCGCGGTCGGCACGCCCTCGCGGCGCGGCGACGGCCACGCCGACCTGTCCTACGTCTTCGCGGCGGCCGAAGAGGTCGCGAGCCGGCTCGACCACCCGGCGGTCCTGGTCACCAAGTCGACGGTGCCGGTCGGCACCGGCCGCAAGGTCAAGGAGATCGCCGACCGGGTCCGCCCGGGCGGCGACATCGAGGTCGCCTCCAACCCGGAGTTCCTGCGCGAGGGCTCGGCGATCGAGGACTTCATGCGGCCCGACCGCGTGGTCATCGGGATCGACGACGGCGGCACGGCGCGCGAGACGCTGCGCGCGCTCTACCGGCCGCTGTTCCTCAACGAGACGCCGATCCTCTTCACCCAGCTGGAGACGGCGGAGCTGATCAAGTACGCCGCCAACGCCTTCCTGGCCGTCAAGATCACCTTCATCAACGAGATCGCCGACCTCTGCGAGAAGGTCGGCGCCGATGTCCAGCAGGTCGCCCGCGGCATCGGCCTCGACGGGCGCATCGGCAGCAAGTTCCTGCACGCCGGGCCCGGCTACGGCGGCTCCTGCTTTCCCAAGGACACGCTGGCGCTGGTGCGCACCGCCCAGGAGGCGGCGGCGCCAGTGCGCATCGTCGAAACCGTCGTGGAGGTCAACGAGGCGCGCAAGAAGCGCATGGCCGAGAAGGTCGTCGCCCACTGCGGCGGCTCGGTCGAGGGCTTGACCGTGGCGGTGCTGGGCCTGACCTTCAAGCCGAACACCGACGACATGCGCGACTCGCCCTCGCTGGCCATCGTGCCGGCGCTGCAGGCCGGCGGGGCGACGGTGCGCGCCTACGATCCCGAGGGCATGGCGGAGGCGCGCCGCATGCTCGACGGCGTGGTCTGGTGCGAGGATACTTACGAGGCTCTGGAGGGCGCCGACTGCCTGGTCCTGGTGACCGAGTGGAACGTCTTCCGCAACCTCGACCTGGACCGCATGAAGCAGCTGATGACGCAGCCGCGCATGGTCGACCTGCGCAACATCTACAAGCCGGAGGACATGGCCGAGGCGGGTATCGACTACCTGTCGGTCGGCCGTCCCGCCGCTCCGGCCGGAGCCTGAGCCATGGAACGCCACACCTTCGATCCGACCATCCTGCGCGCCTACGACGTGCGCGGCATCGTCGGCAAGACCCTGCACGCCGCCGATGCCGAGGCGCTGGGACGCAGCGTCGCGACCCTGGTGCGCCGCGAGGGCGGCGACAGCGTCGCGGTCGGCTACGACGGGCGCCTGTCCTCGCCGGACATGGAGGAGGCCGTGGTCCGAGGCCTGCGGGCCGCCGGGGTCAAGGCGCTGCGCATCGGCCTGGGGCCGACGCCGATGCTCTACTACGCGGTGCATGAGCTCTCGGCGGGCGGCGGCATCATGATCACCGGCTCCCACAACCCGCCCGACTACAACGGCTTCAAGCTGATGCTCGGCAAGAAGTCGCTGTACGGCGAGGGGATCACCGCGCTCGGCCGCATGGCCGAGGCCGGCGACTGGGAAACCGGCTCCGGCGAGGACGAGCGCTTCGACCTCATGGAGCGCTACGTCGAGCGCCTGCTGCGCGACTTCGACGGCCCGCGCGACCTGAAGATCGCCTGGGACGCCGGCAACGGCTCGGCGGGTCCGGCCATGGTGCGCCTGACCGCCCAGCTGCCCGGCGAGCACATCCTGCTCTACCAGGACGTCGATGGCCGCTTTCCCAACCACCATCCCGACCCGACGGTGCCGGAGAACCTGACCGAGCTGCGCCGCACGGTGCTGGAGCAGGGCTGCGACCTGGGCATCGCCTTCGATGGCGACGGCGACCGCATCGGCGCCCTCGACGGCCAGGGCCGGGTGCTGTGGGGCGACCAGCTGATGCTGCTGTTGGCGCGCGAGGTGCTGGCCGAGCGGCCGGGCGCGCCGATCATCGCGGACGTCAAGGCCAGCCAGGTCCTGTTCGACGGCATCGCCGCGCTCGGCGGTCAGCCGATCATGGGCCAGACCGGCCATTCCCTGGTCAAGGCCAAGATGATCGAGACCGGCGCCCCCTTCGCCGGCGAGATGAGCGCGCACCTGTTCTTCGCCGACCGCTTCTACGGCCACGACGACGCGCTCTACGCCGCCGTGCGCCTGCTCAACGCGATCGGCAAGTATGGCGACAGCCTGGCCGCCTTCCGCGATTCCTTGCCCAAGGTGGTCAACACGCCGGAGCTGCGCTTTCCCTGCGAGGAGAGCCGGAAGGTCGCGGTCGTCGAGGAGGTCGCCGCACGCCTCAAGCAGGCCGGCGCCGAGGTCATTGACATCGACGGCGTGCGCGTCAAGACCGCCGACGGCTGGTGGCTGCTGCGCGCCTCGAACACCCAGGACGTGCTGGTCGCGCGCTGCGAGGCGCAGGACCGGGCGGGCCTGGAGCGGCTCTACGACGCGCTCGCCGAGCAGCTCGAGCAGAGTGGGCTGGAGGCACCGGCGCTCGCGTCGGACTGACGCCGTCCCCGCCCCGGGACTTGAATCTCGCGGCTAGTGCCGTTAATCCGGCGCCTCTCGAGGCCCCGGGACGCTGCGATGCGCTTCTTCTTCTATGGAACCCTGCTCGACCCGGACGTGCGCTGGCTCGTCCTGCCGCACTGCTTCGAGCGGCTCGCGCTGCGGCCGGCCGCGCTGACCGGTTGGCGGCGCGTGCAGGCGCGTCACGGCTGCTTCCCGGTCGTCCGCCGCCAGCCGGGCGGGCGGGTCGCCGGGCTGCTGGTCGAGGGCATCGACCGCGCCGGGCTGCATCGCATGGCGCACTTCGAGGGCGACGGCTACACCGTGGGCCGGATCGCCGTCGCCGCCGGGGACCGGTCGTTCGAAAGCCACCTCTTCCTGCCGGAGCGGCCGGCGCTCTGTCTCGCTGCCGGCTGGTCGCTCGAGGCCTGGCAGCGCCGCCACAAGCGCCGCTTCCTGCCGCGGGTACGGCGCTGGATGGGGGAGTTCGGCGCCGCCGGCCCCTGGTCCGCCGACCTCAGCTGGCATGCCCGCCGCCGCCTCGCGGCGATCGCCCGCGAGACGAAGTCGGCGCGCGCCGCGCTGCGGCTGGCCGCCTGACTCACCCGCTTCGGCTTTACCGGCGATTAACCCTGTCCCGCCTACCCTGGTCCGCAGAATCGCCTGGGGGGAGAGCCGTTGAGCAGCGAACAGGCCCGGCAGGGCAACCTGATCGAGCGAACCGCGCGCGAAGCCGGCGAGCTGTCGATCGAGGTCGCCGACGTCGCCGGCAACGTCGAGCAGCTGAGCCGGGTCCTGGAGACGCAGTCGGAGGCCTTCTCGAATCTCGTCGAGACGGCCAACGCCCTGGCGACCAGCAACCATTCGGTGCGCGCCGCCTCCTCGCTGTCGCAGCAGGCCGCGACGCAGGCCGCGGCCGAGATCGCCCGCTCGCGCGGCACGATCGACGAGTCGCTCGGCGCGATCCACGAGTTGGTCGAGTCGGTTCACCACATCGAAGAGCGCCTGGGCGGCCTGCAGCAGGCGCTCGCCGAGGTCGCCAAGGTCTCCTCCGACATCGACGCGATCGCGCGCCAGACCAACCTGCTGGCGCTGAACGCGACGATCGAGGCGGCGCGCGCCGGCGAGGCGGGCAGGGGCTTCGCCGTGGTCGCGGGAGAGGTCAAGAGCCTGGCGACCCAGACCAGCGAGGCGACGAAACAGATCGAGCATACCCTCGGCGGCCTCACTGAGCAGGCCGAGGCGCTGATCGCCCGCGGCAGCGAGAGCACCGGGCGCGCCCAGTCCGTGCGCAGCGGCACGACCGCGATCGGCGAGGCGATCGCCGCCCTCGAGGGCGCGATGCGCCAGGTCGAGGAGCAGGCCTCGGGCATCGCCCGCTCGACGGAGGAGATCGAGGAGCAGTCGGACAGCTTCCTGGGCACCCTGGAAGCGGCCTCCGAGGATCTCGGCCATTCGTCCGAGACCCTCGGCGAGACCCGGGACCGCATCGGGCGCCTGGTCCAGGTCGGCGAGCGCCTGGTCGGCATGATGGCGGGCAGCGAGGACAATGGGCTCGATCACCCCTTCGTGCTCCGCGTCCAGGCGGCGGCCTGCCAGGTCGAGGCGGCTTTCGAGCGCGGCCTCGCCGAGGGCGCGATCACGGAGGCCGCCCTGTTCGACAGCGACTACCAGGCGATCC
Organism: Tistlia sp.; assembly: GCF_040905785.1. NCBI lineage: Bacteria > Pseudomonadati > Pseudomonadota > Alphaproteobacteria > Rhodospirillales > Rhodovibrionaceae > Tistlia > Tistlia sp. The sequence continues at coordinate 60,636 of NZ_JBBDQW010000025.1, read as the reverse complement.
CCGGCAGCGACCCGCAGCAGTTCCTCGCGGGGGTCACGGAGTTCGCCGACCGGGTGCTGCCGGAGATCCAGGAGCCGGTGCTGGAAAGCGATCCCCGCATCGTCTTCTGCGCGGCCGTCGACCGGGGCGGCTACCTGCCGACCCACAATCGCAAGTTCTCGCAGCCACAGGGGCGCGACCCGGTCTGGAACAACGCCAACTGCCGGAACCGCCGGCTCTTCGACGACCGCGTCGGCCTCGCCGCCGGACGCAATGAGGCGCCCTTCCTGCTGCAGGCATACCGCCGCGACATGGGCGCCGGCGAGTTCGTGCTGATGAAGAACGTCTCGGCGCCGATCACCGTGCGTGGCCGTCATTGGGGCGGCCTGCGGCTGGCCTACAAGCCGGCCTGACGCCGGGCCCCGGCAAGGTCTCCGGCGCAAGACAAAAGGGCCCGCGCCTGAGCGCGGGCCCTTCGGCCGTTTGCGGTGTCGGTGCCGGCCGATCAGCCCTCGGTCGCGATGATCAGGCAGTCCATCGCCGCCCGCTGCTGCAGCTCGCGGCAGGCACGCTGCGCCTCGGCCTTGCCGAGCCCGAGGATACGCGCGCGGTAGAGCGTCTTGTCGCCGGTCGGCAGGTCGGTCACCACGACCTGCTCGGCCGGCAGCAGGGTGGGCATGCGCTCGCTCGCCGTCCTGGCCAGGGCCAGGGCCGAGTCGTAGTCGAAGAAGGCGCCGACCTGGATGCCGTAGGGCCCGGTCACGGTGGCCGCCTGTGCCGGACGAATCAGGCCGTCGAGCACCGAGCTGGCGGTCTTCCGAGCCGTCAGGTCCCTCGGGTCGGAGTCCAGGCTGCCGCCCTCGACCGCTCCGGCCTCTGCCATGGAGCTGGCTGCGGCGATCTGGCCGGGGAGCGCCTCGGCAGCGGGCTGAGCGGCCGGTGCCGGGGCGCCGGAGGCCGAGGCCAGCAGGGTCGTCGGCTTCGGCGGCGAGGGGTCGGGCGTGAAGCGCGGCAGCGAGGCCACGCGCACGAAACTGCGGTCGAGCAGCTCCCTCATGTGGGCGTCGCGCGACCGCGAGGTCTTACCGCCGAAGACCACGGCGATCAGGCGGCGTCCGTTGCGCACCACCGAGGCCGCCAGGTTGAAGCCCGAGGCGCGGATGTAGCCGGTCTTGATCCCGTCGGTGCCTTCGTAATTGGCCAGCAGGTGGTTGTGGCTCTTGTAGGTGTTGCCCCGATAGCGGAAGGCCTTGGTCGAGAAGACCCCATAGTAGTGCGGGTAGTTGCGCAGCAGGGCGATCGAGAGCGTCGCCATGTCGCGAGCCGTCGACTTCTGGCCGTCGTTGGGCAGGCCCGAGGCGTTGCGGAAGGTCGTCTTGGTCATGCCCAGGGCACGAGCCTTCTCGGTCATCATGCGGGCGAACTCGATCTCCGTGCCGCCGAGCGCCTCGGCGATCACCACCGCGACGTCATTGGCCGACTTCGTGGTCAGCGACAGTATCGCGTCCTCGACGCGGATCGTGCTGCCCGCCTTGAGCCACAGCTTGGAGGCCGGCATGCCCTCGGCGCGCTTGGAAACCCGTAGCTTGTCGTCGAGCGACAGGGAGCCACGATCCAGCGCCTCGAAAAGCATGTAGAGCGTCATCATCTTGGTGAGCGAGGCCGGATACTTCCGGTCGTCGGCATTGGCGGCGTGGAGCACCGTCCCGGTCTCGTAGTCGATCACGATCGAGGCGTACTTCGCCGCGCCGGGAGTCGGCGCAACGAGCAGCGCCACGGCGAGCGAGGCCAGGGCGAGAGCCGTTAAACGCAAGGAGTGTCTGAAAATTGCCCGACGAAGCACAGGTCACCTCCGAAGAATCGTCCGTAAGCCTCGTGAATCACGCTCTCTTTTACGCGAAAAGGCTTGTTGCTGTCCAGCGCGCTCGCGCCCGATGCGCAGCGCCGGCCCCCGGATCCCGGACAGCGACTCTGAGCATGGCCAGGATGACCGCGATTGGTAAAGTATTTCCTACCAAGAGACTCCGCCGGCCGGCGGCGCTGTCGCTGGCGGGCCTCCTGCTGCTCGCGGCCTGCGGCTACCAGGGCGGTGGCCTGAACGCGCCCTTCTCGCAGAAGCTGACCTGGTTCAGCCTGCTCAACGGCGACGACATCCGCGCCGCCTGCGCGCCGGGGGCACCCGAGCGTCTCCGCCTGGTCTACAATGGGCGCTACCACGAGCAGCTGCGGATCTACGACCTCGTCGCCAGCGACCCGGCCGGCCCGAACGCCGGCGGCGCCGAGCTGACCGCGCGGGTCCAGGACGCCGCCAGCTACAACAAGCTCGGCTCGATCGACCTGAGGAGCCCGTTGTCGGCCTGGCAGTGGCAGGAAGCCTCGGCCTCGCTCGGCCGCGAGGACTACCAGCGCCTGCAGAGGGCGCTCGAGCAGGCCGGACTGGGCGGGCCCACGCCGGTCGGCACGGAGCTGCGCTCGACGCGCTTCTACTGGATCGCCATCGGCTGCGTCGGCGGCGAAGTCTGGTTCCAGGCCTGGCAGGATCCCGAGACCGACGTCACCCGGCTGCCCTTCGTCGCGCTGCTGCTCGCCGCCGACCGCACCGGCGTGCCCTTCAACGCGCCGCGACCGCTCAGCGCCGCCGAGACCGCGCTGCGCGAGCCGGGCCCCGAGAAGGAGCGCGAGACCTACGGCTTCAGCATGAGGGTCGATCGCAACGGCCTGGGCGGCTTGCTCTAGGCAGTGGTCCCTGCGCCGTCGTCGGGGGCGTAATCGTGGGGCGGCTACTCGTCGCGGACGAGGGCCAGGCGCCGGGCGTCGGCCGAGGGCAACAGGCTTTCGATCCAGGGGCCGGCCGGCATCTCGGCGGCCAGCTTGGTGATGTGCTCGTTCCACCAGGTGCGCTGCGCGACCAGGTCCTCGTAGTCGTACTGGACCTCGCGCCAGCGCCGGTCTGACGCGGCGAAGGTCATCATGTCGACCGGATAGCCGACGTCGGCAGAGGAGAAGCGGGTGGAATCGAAGGACAGGTAGGCGAGCTTGAGCGCGTTCTCCATCGGGGTCTCGTAGCGCAGCGCCCGGTCCAGAATCGGCTTGCCATAGGCCACGGAGCCGATCGAGAGGTAGGGCGTGCGGCGGTCGACGGCGATCCAGTTGGCCTCCGGGTAGATCAGGAACAAGGCGGGCTCGGGATCGTCCTCGAGCTGTCCGGCGACGATGGCGTGCAGGTTGAAATGAAGGTCGGACTTTTCGAGCGCCCCGCGATCCTGCTCCTCGACCTCGCGCAGGCTCTGGCAGTAGCTGTCGATCGCCTCGAGCATCGAGCCGTGGCCGTTCGGGAAGCGCTTGCGCTGGGTGCGGTCGAAGAAGGCCAGCGTCTTGTCGCGCAGCGAGCGCAGGCCCGAGGTCATGATCGCGATCTGGGCGCCCTCTGGGCCGTGGCGCGTCGCCTTGCGCGCGTTGCTGACCTGGCTGCCGGCGGTAATCCGGCCGTCGGCCAGCAGAACCAGCCCCTCGGTCACCAGCAATCCCAGGCAATAGGTCATCGGCAGGTCATCGGCAGGTCATCGGCAGGTCCTCGGCACGACATCGCCCCGACCGCGGACCGGCGGCCTCGGAAGCGCGACAGCCTGACAGGTTCGCCTGGCCGCGGCAAGGCGAGCCGCGGCGCCCAGCCTGCGTCCGGTCGCGCCTCGGCGCCCGGGAGAGGCCGGGACGATCCTATGCTGCACTGCAGCAAAAATCGCTTGACTCACAACCGGAGGTGCTTATCTTTTGGTCATGTTGCGGTGCACAAAACCGGCAACGCCAGAAACCGAGCCACCGCTCAGCGCCCCTGAGCCCCCGACGAGGAGAGACCCTTATGACTGCCAAGAAGACCGCCCAGCAGGACGCCCTGGCGCCCGTCGAAGCCGCCGTCAATGCCGGCAAGGAGACCGCGGAAGCCGTGATGAAGGCCGGCACGGAGGCCTACGCCCGGCAGTACGAGCAGACCGCCACCCTGACCCGCGACCAGGTCGAGAAGACCTCGGCCGCGGTCTTCCAGAGCTACGACGAGCTGGTCAGCCTGAACAAGGCGAACCTCGACGCCGTCGTCTCCACCACGACGACCTTCGCCAAGGGCTTCGAGACCCTGGCCAAGGAGATCATGGGCTTCACCCAGATCAACGTCGAAAGCGGCATGACCGCCACCAAGAAGGTGCTCGGAGCCAAGAACCTGCAGGAGATGCTGGACTTGCAGAGCGAGTACAGCCGCACGCTGTTCGACAGCTGCATCGCCGAGAGCGCCAAGGTCGCCGAGATGTCGATGAAGACCGCCAACGAGGCCTTCGCGCCGCTCCAGGAGCGCGCCCAGGTCACGGTCGAGAGGATCATGAAGCCGGCGGCTTAAGCCCCTCTTCATCCCTTCCGAGCGACCTTGACGGCCCGGCGGTGAGAACCGCCGGGCCTTCTTTCGTTGTCGCCGGGGCCGCGCGCCTTCGCCCTGCTGCGGCGACTCCTTAGGCGTGTTAGCCTTCGCGCCGAAGACACCATGGGGAGCAATGCCCATGTCGGGTTCGCGGAGCGGTACGGCGTCGAGCGCCACGGCGCCGCACGGCACCGGGGGCGCAGGAGCGCGCCGCCGGGTTCAACGGCAGCTGCCTGCCGGAGAGCGGGACTCGCATCTCGTTCCGCGACCGCGGCTTCATGGACGGCGACGCGGCGCAATCCTTCCGCGGCCGCAACACCGGCGCGGTGCAGCCGGGGATCGCCCGGAAAAGCGTGAACGATCTCCCTTCGGCACTGGGAATCCCGGTCGAGGAGACCGATCTAGACCCCTACGACGTACTGACCGCGGAGGAAGGCTCCTGACATCGACAGGTCTCTGCCTCTCTCCGATCCGCTCGATCGACGGCCGGCCGCGCGGCGCCGGCCGGTTGCCGGGCGCGGTCGCGGAGCGGCTGGCCCGGGCCTTCGCGGAGAGTGTGCAGTTCGATTTCGCCGGGCAGTATCTAGCCCACTTGGCGCAGTGAGAGGGGGAAGCCTTGGCCCACCGCCCGGCCGCCCCCTTGACGGAAGGCTCTCCGCCGCAACCTAATTCAACAGGGCGGAGCCGTAGCGCGCGGCGCTCCGCCATGACCAGGCGCCCGGACCCGAGCCGGGAAAATGAGGACGATGAGCGACGACGACAGCAAGCGGAGGGGCGGCAACTCGACCGGCGTAATCGTGCGCACCCGGACCAGTACGAAGAAGCCGTCGATGTACAAGGTCCTGATGCTGAACGACGACTACACGCCGATGGAGTTCGTCGTCCATGTGCTGGAGCGCTTCTTCGGCAAGAGCCGGGAGGAGGCGACGACCATCATGTTGCACGTGCATCGACGCGGAGTCGGCGTCTGCGGCGTTTACACCTACGAGATCGCCGAAACCAAGGTGACGCAGGTCGTGGAGTACGCTCGCAAGCACCAGCATCCGCTGCAGTGCACTTTGGAAAAGGAATGATGCGCTAGATGCTTTCGGCCAACCTCGAGAAGACGCTGCATCGCGCGCTGGCCTTCGCCAACGAGCGGCGCCACGAGTACGCCACGCTCGAGCACCTGCTGCTCGCTCTGGGAGAGGACAGTGACGCCGTCGCCGTCATGAGGGCCTGCGGGGTCGACGTCGACAAGCTCAAGGGCGAAGTCGGCGACTACATCGACAACGAACTCTCGAACCTGATCAACGCCCACGCCGGGGAGGCCAAGCCGACCGCCGGCTTCCAGCGCGTCCTCCAACGCGCCGCGATCCACGTGCAGTCGTCCGGGCGCGAGGAGGTCACGGGCGCCAACGTCCTGGTCGCGATGTTCTCCGAGCGCGAAAGCCACGCGGTCTATTTCCTGCAGGAGCAGGACATGACCCGCCTGGACGCGGTCAACTACATCAGTCACGGCATCGCCAAGGTACCCGGGCACGAGAAGCCCCGGACCGTGCGCGGCGCAGAGGAACAGCCGGAGGCCGCCGCCACGGACAAGGATTCGAAGAAGGGTCGCGAGGCGCTCGACGCCTACTGCATCGACCTGAACGAGAAGGCCCGCAAGGGCAAGATCGATCCGCTGATCGGGCGCGAGCACGAGATCGAGCGCACCATCCAAGTGCTCTGCCGCCGGACCAAGAACAACCCGCTGTACGTCGGCGATCCCGGCGTCGGCAAGACCGCGATCGCCGAGGGCCTGGCGCGGCGCATCGTCGACGGCGAGGTGCCCGAGGTCCTGAAGAACGCGACGATCTTCGCGCTCGACATGGGCGCCCTGCTCGCCGGCACCCGCTACCGCGGCGACTTCGAGGAGCGGCTGAAGGCGGTAATGAACGAGATGGAGCAGCAGCCGCACGCGGTGCTGTTCATCGACGAGATCCACACCGTGATCGGCGCCGGCGCCACCTCGGGCGGCGCCATGGACGCCTCGAACCTGCTGAAGCCGGCGCTGCAGGCCGGCGGCCTGCGCTGCATCGGCTCGACGACCTACAAGGAATACCGCAACTACTTCGAGAAGGACCGCGCCCTGGTCCGCCGCTTTCAGAAGATCGACGTCAACGAGCCCTCGGTCGAGGACTCGGTCAAGATCCTGCGCGGCCTCAAGCCCTACTACGAGAAGCACCACGGGGTGCGCTACACCAACGAGGCGCTGCGCACCGCGGTCGAGCTGGCGCACCGCTACATCAACGACCGCAAGCTGCCTGACAAGGCGATCGACGTGATCGACGAGGTCGGCGCCGCCCAGACGCTGCTGCCCGAGTCCCGGCGCAAGAAGGTGGTCGGCGTCAAGGAGGTCGAGGCGGTGGTCGCCAAGATCGCCCGGATCCCGCCCAAGACCGTCTCGTCCGACGACAAGGAGGCCCTGCGCAACCTGGAGCGCGACCTCAAGACCATGGTGTTCGGCCAGGACCAGGCGATCCAGGCGCTGGCGAGCGCCATCAAGCTGGCGCGCGCCGGCCTGCGCGAGCCGGAGAAGCCGATCGGCAGCTACCTCTTCTCCGGACCGACCGGCGTCGGCAAGACCGAGGTCGCCCGCCAGCTCGCCCACTCGCTGGGCATCGAGCTGACGCGCTTCGACATGTCCGAGTACATGGAGCGCCACTCGGTCAGCCGCCTGATCGGCGCGCCGCCGGGCTATGTCGGCTTCGACCAGGGCGGGTTGCTGACCGACGCCGTCGACCAGCACCCGCACTCGGTGCTGCTGCTCGACGAGATCGAGAAGGCCCACCCGGACCTCTTCAACATCCTCCTGCAGATCATGGACTACGGGAAGCTGACCGATCACAACGGCAAGCACGTCGACTTCCGCAACGTCATCCTGATCATGACGACCAACGCCGGCGCCGCCGACATGGCCAAGCCGGCGATCGGCTTCGGCCGGCAGAAGCGGGAGGGCGAGGACCAGGAGGCGATCAACCGGATGTTCACCCCCGAGTTCCGCAACCGGCTGGACTCGATCATCCCCTTCGCCGGCCTGACCCCCGAGACGCTCCAGCGCGTTGTCGACAAGTTCGTGATCCAGCTGGAGGCTCAGCTCGCCGACCGCCACGTCACCATCGAGCTGACCCCCGCCGCGCGCGGCTGGCTCGGCGAGCGCGGCTACGACGAGAACTTCGGCGCCCGGCCGCTCGGCCGGGTCATCCAGGACCGCATCAAGCGGCCGCTCGCCGAGGAGCTGCTGTTCGGCAAGCTGACCAAGGGCGGCGTCGTCAAGGTCGACATCGTCGACGGCGAGCCGACCTTCCTGTTCGAGGAGGCGCCGGGCAAGCCCGCCGGCGGCAAGCCCACCGGGGGCGGCCCCGGCCGCAAGCCGGACGGACGCAGGAGCGGCAAGGGCGGCAAGGGCGGCGGCACCACGGAGATCGACGACAAGGTTCCCGAGCTGGTCGAGTAGCTTGCTGCTGACGGGAACCCGGGTTCTCGACCTGTCCCAGTGGCTGCCGGGACCGGCAGCCGGCCAGTTGCTCGCCGACCTCGGCGCCGAGGTTCTCAAGGTGGAGCCCCCCGCGGGCGACCCGATGCGCGCCCTCGGCCCCCTGGACGGGGACGGCGTCTCGGCCTGGTACAAGACGCTCAACGCCGGCAAGGCGGTCGTCCGGCTCGACCTGAAGAGCGAGGCGGGGCGCGAGGCCTTCCGCCGGCTGGTCGCGGTGGCCGACGTGCTGCTGGAAAGCTACCGGCCCGGCACGCTGGAGAAGCTCGGCCTCGGCCGGGCCGACCTGGCGGAGTTCAACCCGCGGCTGGTGCATTGCGCCCTCTCCGGCTACGGCCAGAGCGGGCCCTACGCGCAGAAGGCCGGCCACGACATCAACTACATGGCGGTCGGCGGCGGCCTCGTCGCCTCCGGACCCGAGGCGGCCCCGAGCGTCGCCTATCCGCCTGTCGCCGATCACGCCTCGGCCCTGCAGGCCGTGGTGACGATCCTGGCGGCGTTGATCCGCCGCGGGGCCGCGGGGCCCGGCGCCTATCTCGACGTCAGCCTGATGGAGACGGTGCTGGCCTGGCAGGCCCTGCCGCTGACGGCGGCGCTGCGGCCGGGCTGGCAGCCGGAACGGGGGCGGGCGGCCCTCAACGGCGGCGCTGCCTGCTACCGCGTCTACCGCACCGCCGACGGCCGCTTCGTCACCCTGGGCGCGATCGAGGCCAAGTTCTGGCGGACCTTCTGCGAGGCGGTCGGCCGGCCCGACCTGATCGAGCGCCAGTGGGAGGCCTTCCCGCAGGACGCACTGAATGGCGAGGTCGAGGCGGTCTTCGCCGCCGCACCCCTGGTCCACTGGACCGCGCTGCTCGGGCCGCTCGACTGCTGCTTCGAGCCGGTGCCCGAGCTCGCCGAGGTCGCCGACCATCCCCAGGTGGCGGCGCGCCGCCAGCTGCGGCTGCGCGGCGACCCGGCGGCCGCCGAGGGGCCGCGCGTCGAGAGCCTGCTCGGCGCCTGGGTCGACGGCCAGCCGCCGCCCGAGCGCGCCCCGGTCCGCGAGCTTGCGCCGGACGAGGCGCTGGCGGCCTGGTGCGGCGCGCAGCCCGCCGCCGGCTTCTCCGGCCAGGAGACGAAGGTCTAGTCTAGCGCCGCGGCCCGGCGGCGCTCAGGAGTCGCCGCGGAAGGGCGTCCATTCCTCGCGCATCGCCTCGATCTCGTGGCGCACCGCCGGGCGTTCGCGGTCCAGGAAGTCCTCGACGGCACGCTCCAGCGCCGGGTCCTGGATCAGGTGGGCGCTATAGGTCTCCTCCGGCAGGTAGCCGCGCTGCACCTTGTGCTCGCCCTGAGCGCCGGCTTCGACCCGCCTCAGGCCGTGGGCGATGGCATAGTCGATGGCCTGGTAGTAGCAGGCCTCGAAGTGCAGGAACCTGTAGTCCAGCGCGCAGCCCCAGTTGCGGCCGTAGAGGGTGTCGCCGCCGCGCAGGTTGAGGGCGCCGGCGACCGGCCGGCCCTCGGCCTCGGCGACGATCAGCACGACCTTGTCGCCGAGCCGCTCGCCGAGCAGGTGGAAGAACTCGCGGGTCAGGTAGGCGCTGGCCCACTTCTTGTCGACGGTGTTCAGGTAGAAGCGATAGAAAGAGTCCCAGTGGCGCTCCTGGATCGCGTCGCCGGTCAGGGCGGTCAGCTCGATTCCGCTCTCCACGACCTGCCGGCGCTCCTTGCGGATCGCCTTGCGCTTGCGCGAGACCATGCGGCCGAGGAAGTCGTCGAAGCTTTCGTAGCCCTCGTTGGTCCAGTGGTACTGGCGGCCGATCCGCTGCAGGAAGCCCAGGCTGCCGAAGCGCTGCCATTCCTCGCGGGTCGGGAAGGTGACGTGCAGCGAGGAGACCTCGTGGCGGCGCGCGATCTCGGTCAGGCCCGCGATCAGCGCGTCGGCGATCGCGTCGCGCTCGGCCTCGGGCCGGATCAGCAGGCGCGGGCCGGTGACGGGCGTGAAGGGCACGGCGCACTGCAGCTTCGGATAGTAGCGCCCGCCGGCGCGCTGGTAGGCGTCCGCCCAGCCCCAGTCGAAGACGTACTCGCCGTAGGAGTGGTTCTTGAGGTAGAGCGGCACGGCGCCGAGCAGCTGTCCGTTCTGACCTTCCAGCAGCAGGTGCTGTGCCAGCCAGCCGGTCTCCGCGGTGGCTGCCTTGCCGTCCTCCAGCGCGCTCAGGAAGGCATGGCTGACGAAGGGATTGTCGCTGCCTGCGCAGGCGTCCCATTGCGCCGCCTCGACCTCCTTCATGGAGGTCGCGACCTTGATCAGGATCGGCGTCGCGCCGTCGGGCAATGCTGGCTCCCCGGGGAGGGTCGGGCGGCGGCGCGCCGGCTCCCCGAGACAAGTCTAGACCTGTCCCCCGCGCAGGCAAGGACCAGGCTCGCGCGGGCGGCGCAGCCGTCGGCGGAACCTCAGGAGAGCCGCCGGTAGAAGGTCGCAGAGAGCCAGCCGAGCAGGGCCCAGAAGATCGCGCTGACGACGATCGAGGCGGCGGCGAAGTGGCCGGCCAGTTCCGGCGGCACGTTGCCGCCCAGCGCCTCGGGCTGTGGCGCCCCGAGCAGGTGCGGCAGGGCGGCGACCGCGACGCCGAGCGCCTTCGCCGGCCAGCGGGCGGCGAAGACCACGAGGCCGAGGCCGACCGCCGCGGCGACCGCGGCGAACAGCCACCAGAGCTGGCGCGCCTGGAGGTCCGCGGCGAGCGAACCGGGCACCTCCGGCGGCAGGCCGAGGCCGGGCGCCAGGGTGACCACGACGAAGCCCGCGCCGCCCCACAGGATGCCGCTGAGGGTCGTGACCTCGCGGCCGTGCAGCACGAAGCCGGCGACGATCAGCAGGGCGAAGCCGACGCCGAGCAGGAGGTTGGCAGAGAGGGTGTAGAACAGCCGCTCGAGCCCGTCGCCGGGCGCCCAGCTGCTCCCCTCCGCCGACTCGTGGCCCGCGTCGCGGCTCGCGTCGCTGTGGGCGCGCGCCGAGGGCAGCAGCGCTTCCGCGAGGTCGGCCAGCGGTGCCGCCGGCGCGTCCAGCCCCGAATGGTCGTGGGGCTCCGCCGCGCTCTCGTACTGTTCGGCGTGGAGGATGATCGGCGTCGTCGTTACGCTCTGCACTGCTGTGACGAGGACGCCGGCGATCAGGCCGGCCGCCAGGGCGGTCAGCAGTATCCGTCGCAGCATCGGCCTGCCTCAGTGGCAGGGGAAGGCGAAGGAATGCCTGCTGTCGTGCGCGGCATTGTGGATCGTCGCCGGGTTGGCGAAGCCGACGCCGAACACCAGGAACAGGCCCAGCAGGATCGCCACGGCGGCCGGCACCGCGGCCTGGGCTCGCTCCATGGAGCCGGTGCGGGCCGTCTCGGTCGAATAGGACATGTCTCTTCTCTCCCTGCGCCGTCACACCCGACGGCTGAAGTCGTCAAACCCTGCGGCGGCCGGTCTCCTGGCTCGCGGGTCGCTGCGCTCTCGGCTGCCTTCCCGCGGGAAGGAGTCTCCCGCAGTGGCGTGACAGGGCTTCGAGCGCTCGCCGCTCACAGTTGCGGGGGCAGCCGCGGATTCACGGGATCGCCCGGCTCCAACCAGAGCCCGGCGGGCCGCTCACCGCGTTCCCGACACCGTCGCTGCCGACACGCTAGCCCTTTTGACCGGGCTTCGCAAAGCCGGAAAGCGGCACCGCTGCGAGCGACTGCGACCCTTCCGGGGAGAGCGGCCGACGCGGCGCCGGGGGCCCGGCGCGCCTCAGCCGGGCGCGACCACGGCCTCCTCCTCGCCGCCCCGGCTGCGGCCCCAGGCCCAGAGGGCCACGGGCTCGGTGCGGCCGCGCAGCGGCTGCGGGGGCAGCGGCTCGAAGTCCTCGACGGCGGCCTCGCCGCGCGCGCCTACCGCCCGGGCCCGTTGCACGCAGGCGTCGGAGGTCAGGATCACCGCGCCCTGCTCGCGCGCCATGCCCTCCAGGCGGCTCGCGACGTTGACGGTATCGCCGATCACCGTGAACTCGAAGCGGCGCCGGCCGCCGACGTCGCCCAGGAAGAGGCGGCCGTGGTGGACGCCGATCGCGACCGTCGGCGCCTCGGGGTCCTCGACCCGCCAGGCGGCGACCGCCGCCGCCATCCGCTTGGCCGAGGCGAGGGCATCGGCGGCGTCGCTGGCGCGCGGCTCCGGCACGCCGAAGGTCGCCAGGGCGCCGTCGCCGAGGAACTTGTCGAGGGTACCCTCCTCGGCGAAGACCGCCTCCTCGACCAGCGCGTGGAAGCGGCGCAACTGCGTCAGCGAGCGCTCCGGCGCCATGCGCTCGCTGCGGGTCGTGAAGCCGACCAGGTCGACGAACAGGACCGCCGCCTCCTGCTGGCGCGCGATCGGCTCGTCGCGGCGTCCGGCGAGTGTTTCGACCAGCGAGGGCGAGAAATAGCGCGAGAGGTTGGCGCGCTCGACCTCGATACGGCGCCGACGGTTGAACTCGGCCAGGGTCAGCACCGTCCCGCCCCAGACGCCGCCGAGCAGCGCGGTGGCGCTGGGCACCAGCACGCCCAGCCAGAGCTGCTGCTCGACCAGCAGCAGGTGGGCGACGGCGAAGCCGGCGAGGAACAGCAGCAGCACCGCGGGCAGCGCAAGGGTCGGACGCAGGAACAGGCTGGCGAGCAGCGCGAGCAGGCCGCCGAGCAGGGCGGCGACCAGGTCGAGGCCCGCGACCAGCGGTCCGCGCTTCAGGAAGCGGGCGCTCAGGGCGTTGTCGATCAGAGTCGCCTGCAGCAGGTGGCCGGACAGGTTGGCGTCGAAGGGCGTGGCGAAGCCGCGGCCGGCGACCGCCGCCGAGGCACCGAGGACGACGAGCTTGCCGCGGAAGGCCTCGGCCGGCGTCCGGCCCTCCAGCAGCTCGACCAGAGGATAGGTCGGGTAGGCCGCGCCGGTGTGGTTGACGATCGCGCCGAGACGCCGATCGGTTTCCACGGTGCGTCGCTCCATCCGGATGCCGCGGCCGAAGTCGATCTCCGCCGGGCCGCCGCCGTCGAAGACGCGCACCGTTTCGAGCGCTACCGAAAGATAGTACTCGCCGTCGATGCCGAGGGCGGGGAGCTGCCGGCGCGGCCGGCCGTCGTCGCTGAGCAGAATCAGCGCGTGGCCCAGGCCGGCAGCCTCGTTCATGAGGCCGCGGTCGGGCAGGGCGACGCGGCTCGGCCGCAGCGACAGCCGCTCCGGCTGGTCGCCGACGACACCGGTCAGCCGGCCGACCGCCCAGTCGCGCAGCGCCAGGCTTCCCGGCGCCGCCAGGCTGGTCTCGTCGAAGGAGAGGGCGAAGGGCAGCACCACGTTGTCCGCGGCCTGGAGCGCCCGGCGCAGACGCTGGTCGCCCGCGTCGGCCTCGATCAGGCGGTCCAGCGCCAGGGCCGGCTCAGAGCCCTCCGAGAGCAGCCGGCGCAGCGCCGAAAGCTGCTCCTTCAGCTCCGTCGGCAGGGTCGTCGCGGGCTGCTCGAGCAGCAGGTCGAAGAGGATCGCGCGGGCGCCGGCGGCGCTCAGCCGCTCGATCGCCTCGGCCAGGGTCTCGCGGCGCGGCGGCCAGCCGTCGGTCGCCTCCAGGCTCTGCTCGTCGATCGTGACGACGGCGATCTCCGGCGCCGGCTCCAGGGGCCCGCGCAGACGGAAGCGCCAGTCGAGGGTCTGCGCCTCCAGGGTCGAGAGCGGCGCGCGCTCGACCAGCCAGGTGCCGCCGACGGCGAAGACCACGACCAGCAGCACCCCGGCCAGGATCGCCCAGCGCCGGCGCAGCCGGTCGATCGGCCACTCCTCGGGATGCGGGCCGGCGCGCGCCGCCGGCGGCCCTGGACGCTCCGCGTCCGGCCGCCGGTCAGGGGAGGTGGGTGCGCTCAAGAACGTCTTCCACGCGTGCCTGGCCCCAGCGCTTCGGCACGCCCGGCGGGGCGCCGTCGGGCACGTCGGTGCCGAAGCCGGGCCCCAGCAGCACCCCGGCATCGCCGGCGCCGCGCACCGCCACCGCGCCCTCGATCACGAAGACCGCCGTCGAGCCGGGCAGGCGCTCGACGATCCACTCGGTGCCGCGCGGCGTCGAGATCGCCGAGCGGGTGCGGACCTCGATGCGGTCGGCGGCGGCCTCGGCGGTGAAGACCCGCAGGATGCCCTCGATCAGCCGCAGGACCTGGCCGGTGCGCTCGGCGGTGTGTCGGCGGAAGGCGACCAGGCAGCGGCTGTTCGGGCCGATCGTGACCAGGGAGCCGTCGGCGAAGCGCAGGCGCACCCGGCCGTTCGGGAAGGTCAGCACCTCGTCGCTCTCGGCGACGGCCATGCCCGGTTCGAGCGCGATCTGCCTGCCTGCGCGCAACAGGAAGACCTGCCCCTCCAGGGCGGCCGTGACCGCGACCGCCTCCGGCGGCTCCGTCTGGGCGCCGGCGGGCGGTGCGAACGGGGACGTGGCCAGGGAGATGGCCAGGACCAGGAGCAGTGCGAGCAGGTGTCGGCGGTTCATCGTCAGCTCTCCTCCGCGTTCCCGGCTTCGCTCTCGTCCGGGATGTCGTCAAGGCCAGGATAGCTGGGGAAGCCGCCGCTGTCTCGGTAGTGTACCCGTGGTGCAGTCGGGGGCCCTGCCTCGCTTCACCCCGAGCTGTCGAGGGGCGCGACGGACCGGGGCCGGAAGCGCGACCCATGGCACCGTCCTTGCGTCCCTCGACTGCGCCCGCTGGCGCGGGCGCGCTCGGGATGAAGCGAGTTGTGTGCTGGCGGAGAAAGCGTGACCCCGGGCGGGCTGACCTCGCCGTTCGCTCTTGCCTCGCTTCACCCCGAGCTGTCGAGGGGCGCGACGGACCGGGGCCGGAAGCGCGACCCATGGCACCGTCCTTGCGTCCCTCGACTGCGCCCGCTGGCGCGGGCGCGCTCGGGATGAAGCGGGTCGTGTGCTGGCGGAGAAAGCGAGACGGCGGGCCGGCTGACCTCGCCTCAACGGCTCACAGGTACCACTCGTACGATTGGGCTCTTGATATCTTTAGCGTTTTGCTCGCCGGGTCTAAAATACGGGGCCGCTGGTTTAGACACCTAGCGGGTCGAACAGGCACTTATCAACACCTACCGATCCGTGTAGCCTTAAGGCAGATGAGAGGGGACCGGGCATGGTGGAAGAGCAGTTCACACTCTTTATGACCGAGGCGTTCAAGTGGAACTGGCTGGAGAACACGTACTGGATCTCGCAGATACTCCTGTTGGTGATTGCCGGCCTCGCGGCCGGCTGCGGCTACCGCCAGCTGAGGACGATCGAGCTGCAGCGGCGGGCGACGTTTTTGCTTGAGCTGGACAGACGATTCGATGAACCCACTATGGCGGAAGCGAGAGTGCTGTGGAGCGACCTGCAGGACAAAGCACAGGAGATCGTCACTGATCGGGCACCGCGGGTGAACGACGGGGAGCGCATGCAGCAGGTTCAGGCGGAGTTCACGAAAATATTGGGGCAGATGCGGGAGGGAGACGAAGAGGGCTACTCTAAACTAATGAAAATACTCGGTTTTTTTGAAACGGTCGGCCTGATGGTCAGGCACGGGTACGTTCCGCTTGACGACATCGACAAGCTGTTCCGAGGGCCGATCATCGGTATCGACGTGTGCTTTCGCGATCACATCGATGGTCGCCAAAAAGAAGCGGGCGTGCCCGCCGGATTGTACGAGCACGCCCTATTTCTTAGCGGTACCGTGAGGCAGCGCCTCGGTTGAGGTTAGTAGATCGGGATGTACCTATCGGTCATGTGGAGGCCCCTCCCTGATTGTGTTGCACACTAACCCAGCATACCTAGGCTAGCTTGCAATCGTAAGCAAGTTACTAACTTGTCATCCGGTCCTAGCGTTGTAACGCCTGCTCTCGGGAATCATTCCCCGCCTTCCCAACGCAGGATCGCCGCGTCGGCCATGGCGGCCGTGCGGGGGATGTAGGTTTCCAGGATGCTGCGGGTTTGCTCGATCGTGTGGCCGGAGACGGCGGCGATCTGGATGTCGGTGCAGCCGGCCTCGGCCATGGCGACCATGCCGGAGCGGCGCAGATCGCGGTCCTGCAGACGCTCGAGGCCGGCGGCGCGGCGCACCTCGCGCGACCAGGACCAGAGGTTGTGGGCGGTGACCAGCTTGGCCGGCTCGGGCTCGTCGGGGCGGCGCCGGAACAGCGGCGTCGCCGGCAGCGGCGCGGGCAGGCCGGCGGCGCGGTCGCCGGCGCGGATCTCCTCGACGATCGCCACCAGGTCGCGGTGCGCCGGCAGGTCGACCAGGCGCCGGGTCTTGGCCTGGCGCAGCTTTATGCGCCAGCTGCCGTCGGCGCGCAGGAACAGGCGCCCCTCGGCCATGGCGGCGACGTCGCCCGGGCGCTGCACGCTGTAGCGCAGCACGGCGCGGTAGAGCCGGACGTTGCGGGCGTGGGGGTGGCCGCCGGCCGCGGCGTCGTAGGCGGCGAAGTCGGCCGGGTCCCAGATGTCGTCGCGGCGGCGGGTCGCGATCTCGAGCTCGCGGGCATGGTTGGCGCCGGCGCCCCAGCCGAGGTAGGCGGCCAGGCGAAAGAGGTTGGACAGCACCGCCGCGAACTTGCGTTTCTCGCCAGCCGGCAGCAGCTCGACGACGTCGACCACGGCACGACGGCTGACTTGGCCGACCGGCAGATCGCCCCAGAGCTTGAGGATGAGGCGCAGCTGGCGGTCGTAGTAGGTGCGGGTGCCGGGCGCCAGGGCCTTGTAGCGGTCGGTCGCCTCGTAGCGGCGGACCAGCAGCACGACGGCGTCAGGCGCGGGCTCGACCTTGGGCCTCGCGGAGAGGCGCCCCTCGGCCCAGGCGTTGAGTTCGCGGGCGCGGGCGAAGCGCAGGGTTTCGTCGTCGGGTAGGCGCTCCAGCGCGAAGCCCTTGCGCTGCCAGTACCAGTAGACCCGGCCCTTGGGCCCGCGGCGGCGGGTGACGTATTTCAGGCGGATCGCCCCGGCGGGCGCGCGAAGGGCGGGCGCTCGCTGGGTGGGCGGGGCTTTCGCGTGGGGTGGCTTCGCCATTCCTGGACCCTGCTGGCGGCCTCGTCGTGGGAGGCGGCAGCATCGGCCAGCCCGGCGCGCCTGTCCAGCAGCGCGACCACAGCGGGCCGATACCAGCGGCGGCACCGTTTGCCGAAGGTCAGCGGCTCGGGCAGCAGGCCAGCGGCGACGCAGGCCTCGACCTGGTTGTAGGAGATGCCGATGAGTGCCGCGACATCGGCCTGGGACAGGCAAAGCTTGTCCGGCGGGGGCAGGGGGATCTCGGCGGCGGCGAGGGTCATGGGGTCAGTGTTCGCTCCGCCACGCGAGGATGGCGGGGTCCGAGCCGGGGGAGAAGGGTTGGCCGGGCGGGACGATTGGGGGGCGTCCCCCCCCCCCCCCCCCCCCCCCGGCCGTGCCGCCGCCCCGCCGGAGGCAACCGGGGACGGCGGCGCGGGTCACGAAAGGCAGAGCGCGGCGAGCGCGCGGCGGATCCATTCGAAGTGGGCGCCGAGGGCGGCGCCGCCGGCGAGCAGCAGGGCGCCGCCGACGATCCAGCGCCAAGCCTCGGCGTCGAGGGGCGCGGGGCGGCTGGGGCGGCCCCTGGGCGTCATGGCGCGCCTCACGGCGATGGCTCCGGGACCAGGCGGTTGACGACCTCGACCAGGGCGTCGGTCAGGCGGCCGACGAGGGCCTCCTCGAGGGCGCCGCCGGCGTCGACGGTCAGCAGCTCGGCCCCGTCCCGGCAGAGCACCAGGCCGGCGGCCTCGGGGTCGGCCTCGGTCATGGCGGCCTGCAGGCGGTCGACCGCGGCGGCGAGGTTGCGGGGCAAGGCGGTCATGTCACTCGCCCTCGTGCTCGATCGTCTGCTTGGTCGGGTCGTCGTCCGGCCCCTCGACGAACATCCAGGGGTGATCCTCGATGGCCTCGCAGATCATCGCGTCCGGGCAGTTGAAGACCTCGGCGGCGTCGCGAACGGTGACGGTCCGGCGCTGCTCGAGCGCCCACACCTGGACGGCGTTGGCGAACAGCCCGGCGCCGGGCCGGCCGTCGTCGAGGTCGTAGGCGTTGGGATCCTGGCCGAAGAACGGCGGCCGCCGGTCCCTGCCCACGGTCACCGCTCGCCCTCCGGCAGGCCGAGGCGACGGCCGAGGCGGCCGAGGGCGGCCAGGCGCTCGGCGCGCTCGGCGCGGCCGTCGGCGTGGCCGAGCAGCCAGTCGTCGCGGTAGGTGCGCAGAGCCGGCGACCGGCGGTGCCCGGCGGCGGGCTCGGCGTAGGCGGCGGGCGTCTCCGGCGGCAGGCCGTCGTCGCCGGCCAGGAAGCCCTCGGCCATGGCGCGCTGCCGGCGCCGGTTGAACTCGGCGTTGCCCTCGCGGAAGCCGTTGCGATAGGCCGGCGTGTCCTGGCGCGGCGCCAGGCCGTCGAGGCCGTCGCGCCGGCCGCGCGCGCCATCGAGGGCGAGCGGGCAGGCGCCGGCGCCCAGGCGGGTCGCCTGCTGCCGGTCCTGCCGCGCGCGCAGGCGCTCGGGCAGCGGCCGGGGCGGCAGCAGCCGCTCGGCCCGGGCCTTGGTTTGCGGCAGCGCGCCGCGCGGCGCGGGGTCGGGGGCCCTGGGGTCGGAGGCCGCGAGGTCGAGGACCGTGGGGTCGGTAGGGGCGGCTGCGTGCTCGGTCACAGGGCGATCTCCTGCGGTTGGGTGGCTCCGGCCCGGTAGTGGCGCCGGAGGGCGCCGTGGGCGGCGAGGGCGAGGGGGCGCGGCGCCAAGGGGTCCCCGGCGAGCTGGTGCAGGTAGAGGCGCGCCGTCTCCAGGCTGGCGGGGCGGCGGTGGCGGCCGGCGAGGACGCTGGCGGCCTCCCAATAGCGGCGGGTCGCGTGCTCGACGGTGGTGGTGGCGGCGAGGATCATCGGCGGACCTCCGTTGCGATGACGAGCAGGGCGGCGACGACGGGCGTGCCGACCGCGAAGAGGCCGACCAGGGCGCCGGACTGTTCCAGGGTCAGCGGCGTCCAGCCGAAGAGGACGCAGGCGCAGGCGACGCCGAGCGCCGCGACGATGCCGGCGGAGAGGCCGATCAGGCCGAGCAGGACCGCGCCCTCCATCACCCGGCCCTCCCGGAAGAGGACCCGGCGAGCGCCTCGTCGAGATCCTCGAGCAGGCTGCTCGCCGTCTCGTCGGATGCGCCCTCCTCGCCGTCGTCGTCGCCCTGCAGGAAGCGCGGGCGGACGTCGCGCTCGAAGTCCTCGGCCGAGATCCGCGGGGCGGCCTGCCGGCGCGGCGCGGCCGGGGCGCCGAGGCCGAGGGCCGGCAGCTCGGCCGCGGTGGCGAAGTGGAAGGGCGCCGGCAGCCACTCGCGGGCCCGCGCGTCGGTCGGCAGGTGCTCCAGGAGCATGTCGACCGCGTCGGCCTTGCGGGTCGAGCCGGTGACCTTGACCACGCCCAGCTCGGCGGCGATCGCCTGCAGCTGCGCCTTGCTGCAGCCCGTGAGGTACTCGCGATCGAGGGTGTAGGGCTGCGGCTCGGCCGCGGTCGGGTCGCTCCAGGCGTGGCGGACGTCGACGGCCAGGATCCCGGCGAGCGCGACGACCAGCTCGTCGTCGCCCGGCTCGCCGTCGTAGTGGTGGGCGCTGGTCACCTGGGCGGCGACGGCGGCGCAGAACAGGCGGTTGAGCTGCTCGGCCGGCAGCGCGACCAGCCGGCGCAGCAGGGCGACCGAGGTTTCGCCCCCAGCGAAGTCGCCGGCGCCGCCGGCGAACCGCAGCCGCCCGTGGTCGAAGTCACTCAGCGCCTCCAGCTTGGCGACCCCCTCGAGGGCGGGCGCCAGCTCGGCGAAGACCGCGCTGGTCGCCGGGCTGGTGTAGATGTTGCCCGGCACTACCTGTTCGTCGTGGCGGATCCACAGCGCCTTACGACTGTTGCCGTACTGGCGGACCAGCTCCAGCACGACCAGGGCCTTGCAGACGTCCTGGCGCTTGCGCGTGGCGTCGCGCAGGGCGTGAGTCTTCACGCGCTTGGCGATCAGCAGCGCGCCCTTGGTCGGCATGAGCGCGCCGAGGTCCGGTGCCTCGGCCGAACCGGGTTCGGCGGCGGCCTCGCCGGCCGGCGGCGCCGGCAGCTCCGTCAGGTGCTTCGCACCCTCGGGCAGGTGGGGTTCGAGGATGCCGAGGACGGTGGTGCGCGAGCGATGGCTCCACCAGGTCGCCTCGCGCACCTGCTGCGCCGCGCGCGTCGCGGCCTCGGCGATCGCCGCCTCCCGCGTCGGGGCCGGCGGCAGATCCCGGGTCAGGCGCGGCTGCGTGGTGCCGAAGCCCGCGGCCCGGTAGCCGGCATCGGCGCGCCAGCCGTCGTCGAGCTGAACGACCTCGAAGGTGGCGGCGTTGGCGGCGTCGGAGCCGGCGGGGCAGATGACCTCGCCCGGCTTGATCCGGCCATTGCCGTCGACCCAGCCGGCGGGCGCGTGCTCACTCAGCCAGCGGTCCAGGTGGTAGGTGAAGTCGACCAGGCCGAGCAACCGCTCGGCGAGCGGGAAAACCGCCGCCGTGTCCTCGGCGTCGTAGTCGGCGAGGTCGCCGGCGAGTTCCTTGGCCGCGTCCTCGATCGCCTCGTCGGCTGTCTCGCCCAGGGCCTGGGCCTGAGCCTCGAAGCCGCCGGCCTTGGCCGCCAGGGCGCAGGCGACCGAGGCGCCGACCGGGGTCAGGGTGGCGACCAGGCTGGCGCCGGCGTCCTCGAAGAGCACGCGCCGCTCGGCCTCCGGCGCGGCCGCCGGCTCGGCGCCCCAATTCGCCAGCGCGCCGACGGACTTGAGGAAGAAGCCCGAGACGCCGGGGTCCTGGCCGATGTAGAGCCGGCCGAGCGTACGGCAGAGGCCGGCGAGGTCCTCGGCCTCCGCCGGGTCGTCGCCGAGGTCGAGGAAGCCGCGGATGGCGGCGTCAAGCGGACCGACCGTCAGCTGATTGAGGACGAGGGCCGTCGCGGCCAGGACGGCGTCGTCCCGCGCCTCGGCGCGATCGATTTCCTCGTCGCCCTGGAAGATGGCGAACTCGACGCCGAACTCGCCGCGTGCCGCGCCTGGCGCATAGCGGCGATAGACCGCCTCGACGTGCCAGATCCGGCCGCGGAACAGGCTCTTGAGCACCGGCGCCGCGACCTCGGCGTCGGCCTCTGCCTGCGCCGGCGCTTCCGGCGAGAGGTCGACGTCGCGGCGGTCCGTGATGGCGAAGCGGGCGGCGGTGAAGGAGAGGTCGCCGGCGTCGTAGAGGACGCGCAGCTCCGCCGACAGCTTGTCGTTGATCGCCAGGTGCTGCTGCACCTGCCGCTCGTTCAGGCCCAGGCGGCGGGAGATCGCGGCGCCGTCGAGGCCGTGGTCGTCGCGCAGCCTGACCAGGGCGGCGGTCAGCTCCCACTGCGCCAGGTCCTCGCGTTGCACGTTTTCGACGATGGCGGCGACGGCCTCGCCGAGCGGGTCTGCCGGGTAGAGCTGCACCGGCACCAGGGCGCCGGGCAGCACGCGCTGGAAGGCGGCCTTGCGCGTCTTGTCGGCGGCCAGGATGCGCAGGGCGCGCAGGCGCCGCTCGCCGGCGATCAGACGGTAGAGCGTCGGCTGGCCCCCCTGCTCGCCCCCCGGCTCGGTGGCGACGGCCCACAGCGGCGTGCGCAGGCCCTCCTCGGCGATCGAGTCGGCAAGCTCGGCCAGCTTGGCCTCGTCGAAGTGGCGGCGCGGGTTGGCGCCGGCGGCGATCTCGTCCAGCGGCACGCGCAGGAAGCGCGCGGCGGTCGGGCCGTCGGGCGCCAGGCCGAGGAAGCCGTCGAGCGGCAGCTGCAGGTGCTCGGCGAGCGCCACGGCCGTTTCGGTGGCGAGGGCTCCGGTCGCGCCGGCGGCCAGGAAGCGCGATAGGTTGCCGTGGTCGATGCCGACGGCGCTCGCGAAGCCGCGCAGGCTGAGGCCGTCGCGCTCCATCGCCTGGCCGACCAGGCCGCGCGCGCGGTTCCAGTCGACCGTCGCGCCGGCCGGCTTCGGCTTGGCGGAGGCCGCCTTGCTGGACTTGGTGGGCTTGGGGGACTTGGCGGGCTTCGCGCCCTTGGCGGCCGAACGGGGTTCGGCGGCGGCGGCGGGAGTGGTCTTGTCGGCCATGCTCGGGTGCCTCCGGAGCGGCCGGCCGGGGACGGGAGGGTGCGGGGCTGGGGAGCCGGGTTGGCAAAGCGACAGGGTACGCTGCCCGGCGGGTCCGACTGCCTCGCGCCGCTCCCGTCCGGCGGCCTGGCGTTGCCGGCGGCCCCGATGGCGGCCGGCGCTGGAACGAGCCAGCGGCGGAACATCACCATATCGGTGCATCTATAGTCAAGGCGCTTTCAACCGCAACGGTGAAGGCGCGCGCCTAGCCATCGCTTCGAATGGCACGGTCAGGCCGGCGAGGCGGCAATCGGGCGGTTGGGGGTTGGCGCGTCAGGCGCTGTGGCGATCGCCCAGGACGGTATCGCCGTAGCGCAACAGAAAGCGGCGGTGGTGCTTGATATGCTCGCCGAGCAGGTGCCGGCGGGTCTCCGGCAGGGCCGACTCGCGCGCCAGGTCGGAGAAGGCGGCGAAGGCCTCTCGAGCCAGGTCGCGCGGCGCGATCTTGATGCCCAGCTCCTGATAAAGCAGGCGCAG
This sequence comes from Tistlia sp., assembly GCF_040905785.1. NCBI lineage: Bacteria > Pseudomonadati > Pseudomonadota > Alphaproteobacteria > Rhodospirillales > Rhodovibrionaceae > Tistlia > Tistlia sp. Next base: position 38,111 of record NZ_JBBDQW010000025.1, on the reverse strand, counting down.
CGCCTCGGAGGTGTCGGCGAAGAATTCCTCGTCGTCGCCCGGCGCGCTGGCGGCCGGCGCGTTGCCGGGGACGCCGGTCGCGTCAGGGAAGAAGTCGCCGGGGCGGACGTTGAGCGCCTCGGCCAACCGGTTCATCCAACCCTGGGTCAACTGCCGGTCGCCGATCTCGAGTCGCGAGATCTGCTGCGTCGAGGTGCCGAGCATCTTCGCCAATCGCGCCTGCGACAGCCCGGCTCGATTTCGAAGCTCTTTCAGTCGGTTGCTGGCCATGCCCCACGATGGAGCAGCCGCAAGCCGCCGAGCAGGCGCAATAAAGGTGATGTTGCCCATTGACAGAGTATCACCAAACTGGTGCATATTTGCTCCCTACAAAATGTGGGGTGCCAAATGCCGGCGACCGCTGCCGATCGTACCGCCTACCACCAGTGGGCATCTGACGCCGGGCTGAGCGATTCCGAGATCGCCCGGCAGATCGGCGTCGCGCCCTTCACGGCTGGCCGCTACCGCGACGGCAGCCGAACGGCCCGCCCAGAGATCGCGCGGCGTCTCTTCCTGGTGTCGGGCGGCAAGGTCGACGCCAACGGCATGGTGCGCCTGCCGAGCCTGGCGCAGTTCGGCGAGCGTCTGGCGGCGCGCGGCGTCGCCGAGGCCACCATCCGGTCCGTCTTCGTCGAGCTGCTGGCCGAGGTCGAGCGGGAGTCCGCGGCGGCCGGCCAGGACGGGGGCTGAGGCCATGGATCGCCCCGCCGCCCCGCCTGCACCTGTCTCGATCGGCAATCGCCCGCGCGTCGTGCGCCTGGCGCTGCGTCACATCCGTCGAACGACCTACGGCCAGGCCGAGGGCGGCGACCGGCGGCTGGCCGACCGCCTGGGCATCGCGCCGAACGAGCTGGCGCGCGTCGAGCTGGGCGCCGCCGCGAGCGAGGCGACGGCGACCAAGCTGCGCGACTGGCTGGCCGAGCAGGGCGTCGAGACGCGCCTCGATGATTGGCTGCAGGCGCAGCCGGTGGCGGCGCCCGCAAGCACCACCAAGGAAGGGGAAACGCGATGACCAGGCTTTTCGGTCTATCCGCGGCCGCGAGCATGGCGCTCGCCGCGGCGGCGACGGTGTCCGGCCGCGTCGACACGCCGCCGCCGGCGCGCGGGTCGAGCATCCAGCCGTCGCGCCGGCGACGCACCGGCAAGGCGCGGCGCGTCCGCCGCCGGCTGCCTCGCCGCAACTACGCCGGCGCCGGCCGGCGCTCCGCCGAGGCGCGCCAGCGCTACCTCGAAATCTGCCTCGAGCAGGTGAGCTGCCGCATCACGCGAAACGACGGGCGCGTCCTGACCGGCGACGCCGCGGTCCATGAGCTGTTCCGCCTCAAGTGCAAGGCGCGGCGCGAGAAGGTGGCGGCTGCGGCCGCCGCCCGGAAGCGGGCGCGGCAGGAGCCAGCGAAGTGAGCGCCCCGGCCGCTGCGCTGCTGCGCCGGATCGCGAGCCGCTTGCCGCTCGCCGGGGCGGGCTGCCAGGTCTGCGGCGACTCGACCTTCAACCACCTGCAGTGCGCGGCCGCCGCGCTCGACGGCGCGCCCTGCCAAACGCTGGCGCCGGTCGTCGCCGAGCTGCGCGCCGACGACCGCGAGGCCGAGACGACGCTGGCGGCGATCGCACAGGCGGCGGGGCGGGGCGTCTGCTCCGACGCGGGCGCCGAGCTGCCGCCGCGTCGCCTGGGGCCGCTGGCCAGCTTCCTGCCGCGCGGTGGCCTGTGATGGCGGCGCCCGGCACCTGGCCCTGCCCGGTGAAGCTGGATCCGGCGCGCTGGCGCCAGCTGGACGACGCCGCGCAGCGGCGGATCCTCGGGCTGCCGGCGGCGCCGATGCCACCGCCGCCGTCGCCGGCGCCGGTGAAGGAGTCGCCGCCGCCGCCGACGCAGGGCGCGACGGCCGAGGCGCGGGTGCTGGAGACCATGCGCGCGCTGAAGGCCGAGGGTCGGCGGGCGGCGCCCGGGGCGGTGGCCCTGGCGCTCGGCTACTCGGAGGCCAGGACGCCGACGTGGATCCGCCGCGCGTTCGAAGGGCTGGTCGTCGCCGGCAAGGTCGCGCCGCTGCTGCGCCGCGACGGGTTGCTGTTCGATGCCGAGGTCCTCGGCCCGGCGGGGGACTCGTGATGCCGCGGGGGGCGATGACGCGGGGGGCGACGCCGCGGGGGGCGCTGCCGATCGCCGAGTTGCCGGGCTTCGTCGGCCTGCTGTGCAAGGGCACCTCGATCGAGACGGCGGCGCTGGCCTTCGGCCTGCCGGTGCGGCGCGCCGAGGCGGTGCGGCGGGACCTGCTGCGGCTGGGCCTGGCGGCGCTGCTGCTGCGCGAGGAGTGCGAGGACGGGCCGGGCGAAGAGGGCGCGGCGCCGTCAGCGGCCGGCGAGCGGGTCGAGCGGCTGCGCGGACCAGAGGCCGCGGCCGTGAAGCCGCGCCGACGACTCCGCGAGCAGGTAGCGGCGGGCGAGGTCGGGCCGGTCGGTGAGATAGGTGCGGTAGACGATCCCCGCGCCGGCGCGGAGCAGCGCCTCGGCGAGGTCGTCACCGACGACGTTGCGGCAGACGGCGACCGGTCGCTTGTGGGTGACGGCGCCGGTCGCGGTGCAGACGACGCGGCCGCCGGTGCCGTCGCGGCGACGGACGCCGCGCACGGGGTCGAAGCCGATCGCGTCGTCGAGGGCGGTGCGCCCGGCCAGGCCGAGGCGGTAGTCGCGCATTTCCGGCGCCGAGAGGGCGAAGAGGCGGACGCGGACGCGTCGGCGCGGGCCCCGCGCCGGCGCGTCGAGCAGCGCCTCGAGGCTGTCCGCCCCCTGGACGAGCGCGAGGGTGTCGCCGTCGAACGCGATCGCCCAACCGCCGAAGAGCGTACCGGCCGGCAGGCGACCGCCGGGCGGGATCTCGACCTCGGCCGGCGCGGCGAGCGGCGGCCGATAGGGCGCCCCCTCCTCGGCGAGCGCTGGGGCGGCGACAGCCTGGGCCAGGCCGAGCAGCGCGAGCGCGAGCGCAATGCCAAAGGGGCGAGGGGCACGGGTCATCCCGCCACGGTAGCAGAGCAACGGACGACCAAGGAAGCCGCCGAAATCGAGGCATGGGTCGCCGCGGGCCTGATCAAGCGCTACGAGCCCGCCGCCTCGGCGGCGCTCTACACCGGCTGCCAGCTGGTCGCCTACCTGGAGGCGCACGGGCACCGGGTCGGGACGGTCCACGTGCGGCCGAACCGGCCGCCGACCGTCTCGGTCGACGGGTTCCGCCGCAGCCATCGCTGGGCGGTCGAGGCCGCCAACCGGCACCGCGTCGCCGAGGGCCTGGCGCCCTTTCCGCTGCCGGCCGAGCCGGACGCCGAGGGGGTGGGCCGGTGAGCGCGCGCGTTGGGGGGCGGGTGCCGCGGCGCCTGCCCGGCCTGACCGAGCGGATCGAGGCCGGCGGCTTCACGGTCGCGGCGACGGTCTGCCTGGACCCGGCGGACGGGCGGGCGGTCGAGATCCAGCTCAACCGCGAGGGGCGGTCGCAGGGCGTCCAGCTCGACCTGCTGCTCGACGAGCTGGGCCTGCGCCTGTCGCGGGCGCTGCAGGGGCGCGACCCGGTCGAGGGCACGGCGGCGTGGCGCGCGACGGACGCTGGGGGGCCGTGGTTCGGCCTGTCGCACTGGCGCATCGATCTCGGGCGGTTCGACCTGGCGCCCGACTGCCGCGTCTACGTCGTGGCCCTCGGCCAGGCCGGCTGGCGCGACCTGCAACTGTTGACCGACGCCGAGGCGCCGATCGGCGCCCGGCGCCTGGTCGCCGGCCTGGGCCCGGCGCTGGCGGTCCTGCTGCGCCGGGCGAGAAACCTGCCAACCGAAGGGGAGCAAGGGTGATGAAGGACGTTTGCCTGATGAAGCAGGGCCTGGCCCTGGGCGCGCTGCGGCGCGCCAACGTCGACCGGTTGCCGACCTTCAAGAATCGGCACGGCGAGCCGGCGCACAGCCAGCCGGACGGGTCGGACTGGAGCCCCGCGCAGTGGCTGCAGGCGACCGTCGGCGAGCTGGGCGAGTTCGCCAACATCCGCAAGAAGTACGAGCGCGGGGACCTGTCCCATGCGGAGTACAGCCAGCTCGCAGCCAAGGAGCTGGCCGACGTCCAGACCTATCTCGACCTGCTGGCGCTGCGGGCGCTCGACTTCGCCGACGGCACGCCGCACCCGGCCGGCGTCGACCTGTCGGACGCGACGATCGCCAAGTTCAACGAAGTCAGCGAGCGGGTCGGCTCGCCGGTGCGGCTCGGCGAAAGCCGCGCCTACCGGGTTCCGGACGTCCGGTGATGGACGACCCGGTCCTCGCCGCGATCGCCGCCGAGGGCCTGGCGCGCATGGGGCAGCAGCAGACGGAAGGCGACGGCGCATGAAGAGCTTGTCGGTGTCGAGGCGGACGGTCGACCTCGGGACTGGAGAGGTGACCGAGGGCACCGCCGCCTTCGCGATCCTGCCGCCGCCCCCTGACGCCTGCCAGGTCTGCGGCAGGCGGCCGGCGCACCCGGCCGCCGAGCCGCACGACGCAGGGTCTCTCTACTACCAGTACGCCTTCCGCGCCGAGCACGGCCGTTGGCCGACCTGGAAGGACGCGCTAGCGCACTGCGCGGAGCCGGTGCGCGCGGCCTGGGAGCGGGCGCTGCGGGCCCGCGGCGCCTGGAGCGAGCCGGAGGGCGACGCCAATGCCTGACGCCGCCGCCCTCGCCGACGTCCAGGCCGTGGTTGCCGCGCTCGCCGGGCTGCGGCTGCCGGCGACGAACCTGACCGAGGCCGAGGTGGTCGCCGCGGTCGAGGCGCGGCTGCTCGAGGCGGGCCTGCGCTTCCGCCGCGAGGTCAGCTTCGGGCCGCGCTGCCGGGCCGACCTGTGGCGCGGCGGCATAGTGATCGAGGCCAAGCGCGCCTTTGCCGACCGCACCGCGCTGCTGCGCCAGCTGTCGCGCTATGCCCTGCAGCCGAGCGTGCGCGGCCTGGTCGCCGTCGCCGAGGCGGGGCTGCCGGCGCCCGGGCGCCTGGCGGGAAAGCCGCTGGCCTGCGTCGCGCTGCATCGCGCCTGGGGAATCGCGGTTTGAGCGCGGGAGAGAGCTACGGAGCGGAGATCCGCGACGCCGCCGAGGCGCCGCTGCCGCAGCACCTGGCGCTGCCGGCCGGGTGCTTCGGCGGGGAGACCTGGGGCACGCTGGAGCTGGTCGAGGGGCCGGAGGGCCCGGTCTGGGAGATCGAGGGCCACCCCCAGGCGGTCGGCTTCGTCAAGCGGCTGTTCCTGTCGGCCCAGGGCCGAGGCGCCGGGCAGGCGCGCTTCCCGCGCTCGGCGCGCACCGACCAGGACCTGATCTGGCTGCTGCAGCGCTACCCGCTGCGCCCGAAGCAGCCCGAGCAGCTGCTCGGCACCTGGCGGGCGGCCTGCGACTACGAGCGGCGGCGCGCGGCCTTCGCGGCGGCGCCGCGCCGGGCGGTGGCGCCGGTCGGCTTCCAGGGCACGCTGTCTCCGTTCAAGAAGGAGGGGCTGGCCTGGCTGAAGGCGCACGCGCGCGGCCTGTTAGGCGACGAAATGGGGCTGGGCAAGACGGTCCAGTACCTCGCCTTCCTGGCGGCGGTCGAGCCGTGGCCCGCGGTCCTGGTCGTGCCGCCGCACCTGCTGACCCACTGGTCGGCCAAGCTGGAGGCGTTCCTGGGCATCGCGACCGAGACCGGGCGCGGCGACCCGAGCGAGACGCGGCTCAACTTCACGGGCAAGGCCCGGGCCTGGCGCCTGCAGGGCCGGCGCAAGCCGGGCGAAGGGCCGGCGGCGGCCGACCTCTACCTGCTGCACTACGGCCTGCTGGACAGCTGGCAGCCGGCGCTGAGCCAGCTGCGGCCGCGCGCGCTGGCCTTCGACGAGTGCCAGGAGCTGCGCCACCACGCCAGCCTGAAATACGCCGCCGCCAGCAAGCTGGCCGAGGCCGCCGAGCACGTGCACGGCCTGTCGGGCACGCCGATCTACAACAAGGGCGTCGAGATCTGGAACGTGCTCAACGTCCTCGATTTCCACTGCCTGGGCGACCGCGAGTCCTTCACCCGCGAGTGGACCGGGACCAACGGCGGCGAGGCGATCAGCGAGCCGCGGGTGCTGGGCAGCTACCTCAAGCGCGAAGGGCTGCTGCTGCGCCGGCTGAAGGCCGACGTGCTGAGCGAGCTGCCGGCCAAGCGCCGGGCGGTCGAGAAGATCGAAAAGGACGAGAGCCTGTTCGACCGCCTGGCCGCCGAGGCCTCGGCGATCGCGGTCGAGGCGGTCGGCGAAAAGGACGGCTTCGCCCGGTCGCGGATCGACGGCCGCGCGGTGACCGCGATCCGCAAGGCGACGGGCTTGGCCAAGGCCAGCTTCGTCGCGGACTTCCTGCGCGCCCTGCTCGAGGCCGGCGACCCGACCTTGTGCTTCGTCCACCACCACGACGTGACCGACGTCCTGATGGGCGCGCTCGCCCGCTTCAAGCCGGTCGCGATCGACGGCCGGCGCAGCGGCGAGGAAAAGGCGGCGGCGCTGGAGGCGTTCCGCTCCGGCGAGACCGACCTCGCCTTCGTCTCGCTGCGCGCGGCGGCCGGCCTCGACGGCTTCCAGGATCGCGGGCGCTGCGTCGTCTTCGCCGAGATGGACTGGTCGCCGGCGGTGCACGGCCAGGCCGAGGACAGGCTGCACCGGCACGGGCAGCGCGACAGCGTGCTGGCCTACTACCTGGTGACCGACGACGAAGACTCGAGCGACCCCTTCATCCTCGACACCCTCGGCCTCAAGGCGCAGCAGTTCGTCGGCGTCATGGCCGACCCGGACCGGGCCGACGACCCGGCGCTGGCGGGCCAGGCGATCGCCGCGCACAAGGCGAAGCTGCTGGCCAACCTGCGCGCCCGCGCCGAACGCCGTTCGGCGGGAGGGGCGGCGTGACGCGGCCCGCGATCCGTCATGCCGGTGAGAACCGCGCCGCGCTGCAGGCGCAGCGGGCGCCCTCGGCCCTGGCGGTCGAGAGCGGGATCGCGGCGGGGCTGGCGCCAGCGTTCGCCGAGCGGGCGGCGGCGCGCGACCTCTACCTGACGCCGCCCTGGGGCGGGCGCGCGCTTTGGCACTACGCGCTGCCGGAGCTGCGCGGCGCGGTCGTCGCCGACCCCTGCGACGGGCTGGGGCACCTGTCGGGCGCGATCGCCGACGTGGCGGACCGCGTGTTGGTCAGCGACGTCGAGCCGTGGCGGCCGGGCGTCGGCGTCGCTGACTTCCTGGCGCCGGGCGCCTGGGAGGGGTTGGCCTTGACGGCCCTGGGCGCGACGGGCGTCGACTGGATCGTCGCCAACCCGCCCTATGGCGCGGGCCGGCCGGAGGCCTTCCTCGAGCGCGCGCTCGAGCTCGGCCGCGCCGGCCTGGTGCGCCGGGGCGTGGCGCTGCTGGTCCGCGCCAGCTGGCGCGAGGGCCAGGCGCGCCACGCGCTGTTCGAGCGGTCGCCGCCGGCGGCCTGGTGGCACTTCGCCGAGCGGCTGCCGATGGCGCTGGCGCGCTTCACGGGCTCGACGGCGACCGCCTACGCCTGGGTGGTCTGGCAGTTCGGCCCGGACGGGCGGCCGGTGGCGCCGCCGGGCGGGCATCCGATCAGCGCGGCGATCCCGCCGGGGGCGCGCAAGCTGCTGCAGCGGCCGGGCGATCCGGACGCCGCCCTGCCCTCGCCGAGCGCCGAGCGCCAGGCGCGGGCCCGCGCCGAGCTGTGGCGCGTGGCCGCCGCCGAGGACGGCACGGTGCTCTATCGCCCGGCCCGGCGCGGCCAGGCCCGGCGGCTCGACCGCGACCAGGCGGTCGCCGAGGCGCTGCGCCTGCTGGCGCCGGGCGGCGAGAGCGACACCGACCTGGCCGCGGCCCTGCTGGCCGCCGCCGACCACGCCCGGCAGCTGGCCGGGCAATCCGAGGAGGACGAGGGATGAGCGGGAGCGAAGACGCCGGCGCGGCGCCGGCGACGGTCTGCTGGCGGGTCCATGCCCTGCACATGCTGGCCGAGGAGATGCGCTGGTCGAGCGCCCCGGGGTGGGCGGACCTCGGCCTCTACGTGGAGACGCTGCTGAAGATCGTGCCGGATGCTGCCGGGCTCGGCGGCGGCTGGGCTGTCGGCCACGGGATCGAGGACATCGCGGCGCTGCTGCCGGGCCAAGGGAACCCGGCGGAGGGCTGGGCCTGGTCGACGGGCGTCGGGCCGCGCTGCGACCGGCCGCTCGACGTGGCGGTCGCCGAGATCTTCAACCGCGACGGCGCCGGCATCCGGGTCGAGGCGGTGGCGACCGAGCCGACGGTCGCGCTGCTCGCTGCCGTCTGCATGGTCTGGGCGGCGGTCCTGGTCGAGCGCGAGGCGCGCGAGAGGGCTGTGGCGATGGTCGGCGCGCCGACCGAACGCTGCAGGGTCTGCGGCTGCACGCTGCTCGAGGCCTGCGCCATGCCGGACGGCGGCGGGTGCTGGTGGGCCGAGCCGGGGCTCTGCAGCGCCTGCGCGCCCGAGGCGGCGACGGCCGACCGCGGGGGCGAGGGGTGAGCGCGCCCGGGCTCCTCGACCGCGCCTGCGCCGGGCCCGGATGCGGCGCCCGCGTGCCGGCCGACCGCGACTTCTGCCGGGCCTGCTGGGACCGGATCCCGGGGCCGCTGAAAGGCGCCCTCTGCCGCGGCCTGGCGCCCGACGCGCCGCGGCCGCCGGCGACCGGCGAGCGGGCGCAGCTGCTCGAGCGCGCGCGCTACGAGATCACCCGGGCGCGGCACGTGGCGCGGGGTCAGGGGTCGCTGTTCGGGGGATCCGGCCAATGATCGCTGGGCGGAGCTACGGGCAGGCCCGAAAGGCCCCAGAACGAAACCCCTGGGGGAATCGCGGCAACGAGCGCTGCCAACCCCGCGCTATCGGATGCCTCTTCTTGGGTCGGCGCGGACATCAGTGCCGCCAACACTGCTTCCTGCTCGGCAACCAGCTGTTCAATATAGTCCCGGAATCCTTCAAGGAAGGCGGCCGGGTCGTTCTCTGCGGTATCGGCATCGCACGGCTCCCAGAGCGCCATCAGGTAGCTGTGGCTGCTAGCGATCTCTGCCGGCAGCTCTGCCATCTGTTCTGCAGAAAGCGTCGTCCAGCGCGTTTTGCCAACGGCAGGGCCGGCGGATCTTGCGACCGATCCAAGCGCCATCGCGTGCGGAGTGGACTTTTCGCCGGCAATGCCGACTCTAATTCGGACGACGTTTACTGCGCTCGCCGCCCTTCTCAGGTCGAACATAGCCCGGCCAATCTCATACCGCAGCAATCGCAACAGCGCGGATTGATTCTGCAGTGCGGCGGCTTGGCGGTCCCGGCTTTCCCTATCGAGTTGCTGGCGCAGCACCGTCACCGTGACGAAGATTCCGAGAAAGGTGAACGCTGCCCCAAGCATGACAGTCGCCCCGGCCTGCAGGAGCCCCGCCTCCTTCGCGAGTTCCCAGGCCTTCGGAGCTGGCGACCAAAGGGCGGCAAGGGCAAGAGCGATCCCAGCAACCGCGCCAATGCCGGCGCCGGCCCAACCCTGCGCGCTCGGCCACCACTTCGGCGTCATCGGCCCCTCCCCCTTCTAACTCCCTCGCCTCGGCCCGCGGGCCGGGCGGGGGCCGGGCGCGCCAACGCCCTTAGCCGCGGGATTGCGCCCCGCACGACTGCAGCTGGCCAGGCCACCGCCGTCCCGCCCCGTCCGGGCGCCCGGACGGGTGCAACGGTTGCACGAAGAAGGGCGGCTGTCGATTCGCCCCGCGTGCGCCTGGCGCCACCGTGCGGAGATCCCATGCCCAACCCATTCCGTCCCGAGTACCCGACGAACGCCGTTCGGCCGGTGCACCCGCCGGCCGCCTACATCGGCGGCAAGCGCCACTTGGCCGACCGCCTGGCGCAGCGGATCGACCACGCGCCGCACGTGACCTTTGCCGAGGTCTTCCTGGGCATGGGCGGCGTCTTCCTGCGCCGCACGCGGCGGCCGCGGGCGGAGGTCGTCAACGACTGGAGCCAGGACGTCGCGACGCTGTTCCGCGTCCTGCAGCGCCACTACGTGCCCTTCCTGGACACGATCAAGTGGCAGATCACGGGGCGCGGCGAGTTCGAGCGCCTGGTCGCGACCGACCCGGAGACCCTGACCGACCTGGAGCGCTCGGCGCGCTTCCTCTACCTGCAGCGCACGGCCTACGGCGGCAAGGTCACCGGGCGGACCTTCGGGGTCGACGTCCGCGAGGCCGGCCGCTTCAACGTCACCCGCCTGCAGCCGATCCTGGAGGCGATCCACGAGCGGCTCGCCGGCGTCGTGATCGAGCGGCTGCCCTGGGCCGACTTCCTGGTGCGCTACGACGCGCCGGGCACCCTGTTCTATCTCGACCCGCCCTATTGGGGCAGCGAGGGCGACTACGGGCGCGAGCTCTTCGGCCGCGCGGACTTCGCGCCGCTGGTCGAGCAGCTCGGCCGGCTCAAGGGCCGGTGGATCCTCTCGATCAACGCCACGCCCGAGACGCGGGCGCTGTTCGCCGACTTCGAGCTCGAGACCGTCGAGACCCGCTACTCGATCGCGCGGGAGTCCAACGACCAGGTCGCGGAGCTGATCGTCTACGGGCCACGGCCCTGGCGCCGGGAGATCCAGGCCGGCGCCTTGCCATTGGAGGGAGGGGGATGACGGAACGGCAAGATCGTCTGCCGGCGGCGCTGTGGTGGGGCGTGGCGGCCGCCTGGCGGCGCCTGGCGGAGTCGGCGGACTTTGCCCTCGGCGTCCAGGACGCGGACGGCCTGGCGCCGCCGCGGACGGAAGTCGGGCTGGCCTACGAGCTGGGGCGGGCCGCGCTGTTCGAGGGCGACGTCGGGCAGCGCCAGGCCCTGGTGCTCGCCTGCTGCGGCCGCCTAAACCTCTGGAAGAGGGACGTCCGCCGCGCGGCGATCAGGCGGGTCAGCCGGCCGCGGGTGCGAGTGACCGCCCCGTCGCCCGGCCGGCCGGCGCGTCTGGTCGGGGTCGCCTTCCGGCTGCAGCGGGAGGTGGCGCTGTGGTGAGCGGGAACAAGGCAGCCGGCCTGGCTAAGGGGGTCTCCCTGACCCCATTAGCCGGCGGTCGAGCGGTGGCGAAAGGCGCGGGACCGCTGGCACCGGCCCCGGCCGGCGGCGGCGCAGCAGGGCTCGAGGCTGGCCGTACGGGGGTCAGGGAGACCCCCTTAGTAGAGGGCGCACGGCCGTGAGCGTCTATGCGCTGGGGACGGTGCTGCAGCAGTGCTTCGGGCTCAACCCGACGCAGAAGATGATACTGGTCGCCATGGCCGACTGCGCCGACACCGAGGAGGGCAACATCTTCCCCTCGGTCGCGACGCTGGCGCTGCGCACGGGCTATTCCGAGGAAACAGTCAAGCGGGTGCGGCGCGACCTCCGCGTCGAGCAGGTCCTGGTGCGCGACGCCGAGGGCGGCCAGGGGCCGGGCTCGACGGCGACCTACCGGATCGACATAGACCGGCTGCTCGCCGTCCACGGCGCGCCCAAAGAGGGCAGCGTGCAGGCGCGCGTGCTGGCCGAGATGGCGACGCGGGGGCGACAACCACGCTTGTGTTCAGGCCACCCGCTACTAGCAAATAAGGGTGTCGCTGGTGACACCCTTAGCGGCGAAAAGGGTGTCGCTGGTGACACCCTTAGCCCGGATAAGGGTGTCAGCGACTCGGATAAGGGTGTCGCTGGTGACACCCAAACCCTCAGTAAGAACCAAGAGATAAACCCGGGCGCGTGCGAAGCCCTTCCAGTCGCCGCGGCTGGCGGCGGCGACAAGCAACAAGCTTGTGGGGCGGTCTGCGCCCCGCCGGGCGGCGTCGGCGACGGCGGCGAGGACGGCGGGTCGCTCGGCAGGGCGGCGACGGCGGCGCGGGTCGATCCCAGCTCCCTGCGCCAGCGCTGGCTGGGCCGCCTCGGCGAGATCCAGCGCGCCCTCGGGGACCCGGCGCGCTTCGCCGCCTGGGTCGCGCCGTTGATCCCCTGGCAGGAAACGCCCTCCGACTTCCCCGACGTCGAGCTGCTGCTGCTGCGGGCGCCGAGCCTGTGGCACGCCGAGCAGCTGCGCGCCTCGCAAGCCCGACTGCTGCAGGTGGTCGAGCGGGTGTGGGGCGGCCCGGTCGAGGTCCGGCCGCCGGGCGCGCTGGGCGGCGAGGGGCTGCCGCGGGAGCGGCACGAGGCGATGAAGGCCGACGCCCTGGCGGCGGCCGGGCCGTCGCCGCCAGGGACCAAGCCGGGGACGAAGCCGGCCGGGCCGGCCGAACGCGGTTCGGCGGGGCGCCAGGGGTCGGCACGGGGGATGGCGGGGCGGCGATGAGCGCGGTTCCGAGGCAGGCAAGCGAGCGAGGGGTGCGATGACGACGACGGCGGAGAAGCGGAAGCGTCGCGAGGCGAGGACGGCCCGGCGCCGCGAGGAGGCCGAGCTGCAGGACGATCCGGCGCGGCCCGGGATCGAGGCGCGGCGCCAGACCCTGGTGCTCGATGCCAAGGCGCGCGGCACCTGGTCGCCGGCGCTGGAGCGGAAGCTGGTGCCGCTGTGGGAGCGCGTCGACGCCGAGCGCGTCGAGCGGCGCAAGCGGGCGAGCCGGGCCGAGCGGGAGGCGGCACTGGAGCGCGGTCTCGGCCTCGAGCGGCGGGACGGGGTGGTCGTCTCGCGCGCTGGCCTCGACGGGCCGACGGACGAGCGGGCGGCCCTGACGGTCGAGGGCGAGGCAGCCGTCGATCCGCCGGCCGGCGGCCGGCCGGCACGGGCGCTCGACATCCTCGACGCCTGGGAGCGGCAGGGCGCGATCGGCCGGCCGGCGGCCGACGCGGCCCGGCGCTTCCGCGAGGACTTCCAGCTCGGCGGCCTGCTCGCGCTGAAGGCGGTCGACCCCAACGCGGTCGGCGGCGGCGGGATAAAGGACCTGCCGGGCGGCATCGAGGAGCGGCGGCGGGCGCTCCGGATCATCGATCGGCTCGGCGGCATGACCTCGCCGGCGGGGATGGCGTTCTGGCACGTGCTCGGCTGCGAGGCGACGCTGGAGGAGGCGGCGCGGCGGATGCCGGGGCCGATCGCCTGGGACCGCGACATGATTCGCGCCGCCGCACTGGCGGGCATCGGGATGCTCGGCGCGCGCTAGCGGAGTAGAGCCCTGCAGGGCCCGCCATGCCGGCTGCGGGGAATAGGCGGCACCTGTGGAGGGATAGACGCTGCGGCCCTACCGGGGCGCCCTGATTGCCGGGGTCATCCATAGCCCTGTGACTTCAGGGCCCTGATTACGAGCTCGGCGTTGGAAGCACGATGAGCGGGCTGCCTGTTCCCTGGCGCTCCCGAATGAGTACCTCGCGGTCGAGCTCGTCGCGGTCCACCGGATCGCTCTCGGCCCACTCCAGCAGGCGGTCGGGCTCGTCGATGACGGGCTCGAGCGGCAGGTCGTAGACGAAGTGCATGTAGATGAGCGACCGCGCGATGTCGCCCCGAGCGGTGTCCGTCGGCTCGATGAAGGCCTGGCGGGTGCCGTAGGTGCGCTCGAAGTCGGGACAGAACTCGGCGAAGGTCGGATTGTTGGTGCCCTCGCCTTCGAGCAGGCCGTAAGGGTGATTGCTGCGGCTCGAGTTGATACGGCCGCTCGCCGGCCAGAGGTTGTGCATGTCCGAGATGGCGGCGAGGCAGGTGTCTTCCCGGGCGACCGCGTCTGCCTCGGGCGTTTTGCAGCCGCGGTCCTCGAAGCCGAGGGCCTCGGCGATCCGGTCCGCCGGATAGACGTGCTCCCAGGTGAGGATTCCACTGTCGATTCGACGGGCGGCGGCCTCGTCGGCCGTGAACTCGATGCGGCAGTAGAGCTCGACGCCACCGTCGACGTAGAGCGCCCACAGTTCGTCCCTGACGCGCGAGCCGTAGCCGGTGAAGGCAGTCTGCGGTGCAGGCCATGGAAGTTCAGCCAGGGCTGGCCAAGTCAGCTCGCGTGCGTCGTCCTGCCGGTGCGCGGCGCTCTCCGGAGCGGACGTTGCGGGCACGCGCGCGCCCTGCTCAGCGGGTGCGCAGGCAAACGCAGCCAGCGAGACCAGGATGAGAACGAGTCTGCTCATGCGCCTGCGCGCCCCCTTTGCGGAAAGGGGTGACTGTGTCGCGGCAGATCGAGCTTCGCAACGTGCGATCAGCCGGATTCGAAGTTCGGTCAGGGCCGGCCAGGGGGTTGACACGGCGCGGGCGCGAAGTGCATGCAATCAATCAGTCGTCAGATCTGCGCCCGGCCGGGGAGACCCGCGCCGGGCGCCGTCGTTTCGGCCCGCCGCGGATCCGACGATCCCTTCCCGGCCGGCCCGGCCCGAGCCCGCCGTCTCTCTCTCCGCCTTCCGCCCGTCCAGCGGGTCCTTCCCGGCCCGAAAACATAAACGGGTCGGATGCGCGTTTTGTGTCGCTAGATGGCGGCTCAAGAGGGAGCCTCAAAAAACTCAAGAGGGGGGATCAAATGGCGCTCCTCTCGGACTTGAGCCCTCAAGTTCTCGGCAAGTCGGACTACGCCCGGCGGATCGGGGTCGACCCCTCGCGGATCACGCAGCTGATCAAGGACGGGCGGCTGCGGCCGGCGCTCCGGGGCGAGGGGCGTAGCGCCAAGATCGCCGTCGAGGAGGCGGACCGGATCCTGGGGCGGTCGCTGGACATGGTCCAGGCGACGGTCAACGGGCGGGCCCGGATCGAGGCGCCGGCGGAAGAGGCGGAGGAGGCGCCAGCGTCGGGCAAGGCGGTCTCGCACAAGAGCCAGTATGAGCTCGAGCGGCTGCGCACCCTGCAGTACGACAACGCCCGCAAGTTCCGCGAGGAGGAGGCGGCGAAGGGCCGCTACCTGCTGAGTGAGCAGGCGCGCCGGGCCCAGGCCAAGGAGCTGGGCGACCTGGTCGCCGCCTTCGAAAGCTTCCTGCTGGAGCATGCGGCGAGCGAGGCGCGCCAGGCCGAGCAGGACGACGCCGCGGCGGTGACCCGGGCCCGGCAGGCATTCCGCGCCTGGCGCGAGCGGCTGTCGGCGCAGGCGAGCGCCGAGGCCGAGGCGCTGCCGGCGCTGGTCGAGGATCCGGACTGGCAGGATCCGGAAGAGGACGAGGCCGACGACGCCGGGGGCGACGACGATGCCGCTTGACGGCGCCTGGCTGGCCAACCCGGCGCGCGCCGCGAAGCAGGTCCTGGCCGAGGTCCTGGCGCCGCCGCCGCCCGTCGACTACGTCTCCTGGGCGGCGCGCCACGTGCGCTTCGGCGCCGAGAGTCCCTTTCCCGGTCCCTACGACCCGGGCCGGCACCCGTGGGAGCGCTTCATCCTGGAGGCGCTGTCGCCGGACGATCCCTGCCGCGAGGTCACCGAGAAGAAGTCGGCGCAGATCGGTGGCACAATCGTCGCGCTGATCTTCACGGTCGGCAGCCAGGACCTCGACCCCGGGCCGTTCCTCTACACCCACCCGACCGCGAACAACGCGGTGCGCTGGAGCCGGACCAAGTTCACCGCTTTCCTGGACCATGCCCGGCCCGGCCTGCTGGCGACCCGCTCGCGCGACGGCGCCGCCTCGGCGACCCTGAAGGCCCGCTCGGACGGGCGCGGCTTCGTGGCGATCGCCGGCGCCAACTCGGCGGCGACGCTGTCGGAGATCTCGGTCTCGAAGCAGGTCCAGGACGACCTGGCCAAGTGGCCGGACGACAACGAAGCCGGCGACCCCGAGGGCCAGGCGAACAGCCGGAGCGGTGCCTTCCGCTTCGCCAAGATCCTCAAGGTCGGCACGCCGGGCATCTGGCCGGGCTGCCGCGTCACGCGCTCCTACCTGGCGGGCACCCAGGAGCAGCTGCACCTGGCGTGTCCGCACTGCGGCCACGAGCACCCGCTCGAGTGGGCGAACCTGGAGCCCTACATCGATCCGGCCGATCCGGATTCGGCCCACTTCGTCTGCCCGGACTGCGGCGGGGCGATCGAGCACCGGCACCTGGCCGGCATGCTGGCCAAGGTCGGGCCGCACTCGATGGTGGCGCGCAACCCGAAGGCGCGGCAGCGCAGCTTCTACGTCTGGGCGGCATACGCGCCCAGCACGACCTGGGCCGAGATCGCCCGCAAGTGGCTGGCCGCCAAGGGCGAGCCGCTGAGCGAGCGGGTGTTCTTCAACGACGTCCTCGGCCTCGCCTACGAGGTCAGCGGCGAGGCGCCGGACTACAGCCGGATCCAGGAGCGGGCCGACGACGTCGAGACCGGCTACCAGCCGGGCCTGGTGCCGATGGGCGGCCTGCTGCTGGTGCTGGCCATCGACGTCCAGGGCGACCGCGTCGAGGTCCACGTCAAGGCCTTCGGGCGCGACGGCCGGCGCTGGACCGTCGAGTACAAGATCGTCCCGGGCTTCATCGCCGAGGAGCGGGTCCGCGCCGAGCTCGATTCGCTGCTCGCAAGCCGCTGGCGCTGCCAAGCGGACGGGCAGCTCGGCGTCGACCTTCTGGCGATCGACGGCAACGCCTACACTGAGGACGTCTGGGCCTGGGTCAAGGGCAAGCCGCGCAGCAAGGTCGTCATGGTCCGCGGCCACCGCAGCGACCTGGCGCCGCCGATCCAGAAGGTCGGCAGCGACCGCGCCGCCTCGGACCGCAAGCGCCGCAAGGCCTGGCACCCGCGCACCTTCAACGTCGGCACGGCGGGCCTGAAAATGCAGCTCTACAAGGCGCTAGAGCGCGACGAGCCGCTGGCGCGCGGCTACTGCGGCTACCCGCGTGGCCTGCCCGAGGACTTCTATCGCCAGCTGACCGCGGAGCGGCGAGTCAAGGTCCGCACCCGCGACGGCTCGGAGCGCTGGCAATGGGTCAAGACCGAGAGTCAGCGCAACGAGGTGTTGGACACAGAGGTCTACGCGGCCGCTGCGGCGATCTACCTGGGGTGGTCGCGCTACACCGAGTCCCAGTGGGACGATCTCGAGACCCAGCGCTTCCCGCACGGGCCGGACGGGCCGCCGAGCGACCTTGAGGACCTGATGCATGCCGCGGCGATCCCGGCTAGATCGGCCGAACCACGTTCGGCGCCAGCGTCACCCGAATTGCCGAAGCGCGCGCGACGGTTGGCCCAGCTAAACAAGGCGAGCGATTGAAGCTTCGCTGGTTGGATGAAGAAGGGCCTGTCCGAATACCGACGGCGTCGCTTGTCGAGGTGGCGCCGCCCTTGGACTGGCGCCTAGCCGTACGAAACGCTAGGTGGATCTGCTTCGTCGTGAGAAGTGTGGAGCCCGCACATACCCAGCGGCCGACCCATTTGAGAACACGCGCGGATTCGGGCGAATCTGAAAGGCTGAAGCCCACCTGCGGGGAACCGGCAATACCCTGTTTAGAGATACGATTTTTTGCATGGGCCGTGCTTTTTCTTCTTCAGTGGCTAGCCGGTAGCGGCGGCCCTCATAAGCCAGATCTCGACCGGCGTCGTCTCTAACAAATGCCGCAAGCGCCGCATTGTTGTCAGGTCGAAGTTCCTTACCCTCTTTCACGGCATCAAGAAGAAGATGACGGCTCGACCAATTTGAGAAGTATACATTCTTGTGAGCATTAAGTATCTGAAGGTCGTTGATTGCCCGAACTTCTTGGTCGTTTCTCAAAGTCTTATAGATTTCATGCCTTCCCGGACAAACATAGGTAGCGCCATCATAGAGGCACATTTCCATGGTCGGAGAGAGAGGCAGAAAAAGCATGGCCCCAGACGAGGCGAAGCCGAAGTTATGGCTTTGACACTGCCGCCACAGCCACATGTTGGCCACGACCGCGGGATTATCTGAGGTCACGAATTCTGTCCGGCTTTTATTCCTGAATATGCATAACTTCAGGTCGCGGATGTAATCGAAGCAACTAAATGCGATTGAAAGCGCGCTCAACGATGCTTGCCAGTTCGCCCTGTGTGGGGGCCTATACTGCGCCCAGTCGCCCACGAACGTAAGGTCATGACCCCCAGCGATGGCAGTTTGGGTGAAATGAACCATTGCCTCTGTCCGGCAGAATTGCACAAGAGCAAACAATCGCAATAGTTCTATGTCATCGCCCTTCGGCGTTTCACCGGCGGTGAGTTTCTGGATTATTACACCATATCTTGTTTCCAAGAATCCTAAGCTGGTGTCGATCCTATCGTCGGGCCCGTAGAAATAATTACTAGAGCATTGTCCTTTGCATGAGGCGCCCTCAACAAAAAGCTCACGCTCAATATTTATTAGATGAATACTCTTGCCCCTGCCTTCTACCGAGAACGGCTTAAGGTGTGCCTTCGGAACAAAATGGTGATTCTTATTTCTCGCCATCGACGGCCCGTCACTCCGATTGAGACTGAGCAGACACCCGCAGCCTCGCAGATCATCCGGTGAGGTCTGCCGGCCGCCCCGGCGGTCCTTCAACCTTACCGGGCTATTCCTACTAGAAGGAGGCCGCCCATGGCCACTGTCGTGGAGCGCCTGGCGGAGGCCGAGGCGAAGCTACACGACCTCGAGCTCGGCCAGGCCGAGGTCGAGGTGCGCGACGCCGACGGGCGCAGCGTGCGCTACACGCCGGCGACGGCGGCGCACTTGCGCGCCTACATCGCGCAGCTGCGCCGGGAGGCCGGCGGCGCGCGCCGCGGCCGCGCCATCGGGTTCCGCTTCTGATGGCCACCTCCGGTTCCGCGCGCCTGGTTCATCCGACGACCGGCCAGCCGCTGGGCGGCGGGCCGGTCGGCCGGCCGCGCGCCTCGCTGGCCGAGGGCCGCTACGGGCCCTACGACGCGGCCGACCCGGCGAGCCAGGAGCTGGGCTCCTGGCAGCCCGGCAGCTACACGATCGACGGCGCCCTGGAGGGTGCGCGGCAGCGCCTGGGCAACCGGGTCGACGACCTGGTGCGCAACGACGGCTGGGCGGCCGGCACGGTCTCGGCCTTCATCAACTCGGTGGTCGGCGCCACCTTCCGCTTCTCGTCCAAGCCGAACCGCCGGGTGCTCGGCCTGTCGATCGAGGAGGCCGACCGCCTCGGCCGGCAGATCGAGACCATCTGGAACGAGATCGCCTTCGGGCCTGGGCAGTGGCTCGACGCCGGCCGCCGGATGGACGGCGCCGGCCTGGTCGCGCTCAACGTCCGCCACCGCCTGATCGACGGCGACTGGTTCCAGCGCGTCGCCTGGCGCGACCGGCGCGACTATCCGGCCGCGCCCTGGCGGACCTGCATCCAGACGATCCATCCGGAGCGGGTCTCCAACCCCTTCGACGCCGGCGACGAGCTCTATCGCCGCGGCGGCGTCGAGCTCGACGGGCTGGGCGCCGCCGTCGGCTTCCACGTCCGCCACGTGCACCCGGGCGACGAGGGCCTGGTCGGCGCCGAGCTGGGCTGGGCCTACGTCGCCCGCGAGCTGCCCTGGGGACGGCCGCAGATGCTGCAGGGCTTCCGCGTCGAGGAGGCGGGGCAGGCGCGCGGCGTCAGCCCCTTCGCCCCGGTCCTCAAGCGGCTGAAGATGAACAGCCGTTACGAGGCCTACGAGATGCAGGCCGCCGTCGCCAACGCGGTCCTGGCCGCCTTCATCGAGAGCTCGCTGCCGGCCGAGGTCGTGGCCGAGGCGCTGGAGGACAAGAGCGCCGCCTCGCTCAACACGCTCGACGACTACCGCGCCGGCTACTACGAGGCCGCGCCGATCCGTCTCAACGGCATCCGCATGCCGGTGCTGCCGACCGGCGACCGCGTCAACTTCCCGACCTCCAGCCGGCCGAACAAGGAAGCCAGCAACTTCGTCGGCCTCGGCCTGCGCAACCTGGCGGCGGCGACCGGGCTCAACCCGAGCCAGATCAGCCGCGACTACAGCCAGACCAACTACAGCAGCGAGCGGGCCGCCATGCTGGAGGCCGGCAAGACGATCGCCTGGGAGCTGGCGACGCAGGGGCGCCTCTTCGGGACGCCGGTGCTGCTGGCCGTGCTCGAGGAAGCAATCGAAGCGGGGCGGGTCGAGCTGCCGAGGGGCGCGCCCGGCCTGTACGAGGCGCCGGGCGCCTACCTGGCCGGCCGCTGGCTGGGCGCGCCGCGCGGCTGGGTCGACCCGACCAAGGAAGCCGGGGCGAGCCAGATCCGCATGGACGCCGGGCTGTCGACGCTGGAGGCCGAGACGGCCGAGCAGGGCCTGGACTGGCAGGAGGTCCTCGAGCAGCAGGCGCTCGAGCAGCGCGAGCGCGAGCGTCTCGGCCTGCCGGCGCCCGGCGAGGTCACGGTGCGCGAGCAGGCGAGCCAGGAGGACGGCGGCGGGGCCTTCGAGTACCGCCGCGGCGGCGACCCGTCCGGGAGCGGCCAGGGGCGTCGGCCGCAGGGCCGCTCCCGGATCCCGAACAGTCCGGCGCGCCGGCGCGGCTGATCACCTCACCCTCCCACGGCCTGGCGGCCGCGGGCCCCGCCCTCTCCCCGAAGCGGAGAGGGGCAAGCGCGGAGCATCGAAAATGACGGCTACCCAGCTGCGGCGCGTGGCGTCGCGGATCTTCGACCGGCCGCAGCTGATCGAGCCGGGTACCGGCCGGCGCGTGGTCGAGGCGCTCGACGGGCGGCTCGGGCCGGCGTCGTTCGACCTGTCGGGGCTCGACCAATCGGGAGTCGGGGCCGAGCTGCAGGTCGAGCGGCCGGCGCCGGGCTCGACGCGCGAGCGCGACCGGCGGGCGAGGCGGCGCGACGCCCTGCTCGGCGCGCTCCGCGCGAGCGCCTGGGAGGATGACGACTGCCTGCGCGAGCCGGAGGAGCGGCCGCGCAAGCCCTTCGCCTTCGACGCCGGCAGCGGCATGGCCGTCGTGCCGGTCGAGGGCGAACTGGTGCACCGCTTCGGCCACCTCGACCCCTACAGCGGGATGACCGGCTACGACGGGCTGATCCGTAAGTTCCGGGCCTGCCGCACCGACGAGGAGGTCGCCGGCGTGCTGGTCGACGGCGACAGCCCGGGCGGCGAGGTCGCCGGCTGCGAGGCCTGCGCCGAGGAGCTGCGGCGTCTGGCGGCCGAAAAGCCGGTCTGGTGGATCGCCAACGAGATGACCTGCTCGGCGGCCTACTGGCTGGCGAGCGCGGCACACCAGATCGTGGCGCCGCCGGCGGCGCAGATCGGCTCGATCGGCGTGCTGCTCATGCACGTCGACATGAGCGCCTGGCTCGATGCGGCGGGCCTCAAGGTGACCTTCATCCAGGCCGGCGCCCACAAGGTCGACGGCAACCCCTACGCGCCGCTGCCGGACGCGGTGCGGGCCGACCTGCAGGCCGAGATCCTGAAGCTCTACGGCCGCTTCGTCGGCGCCGTGGCGACCAACCGCAAACTCCCCGAGGCCCAGGTGCGCGGCACCGAGGCGCGGGTCTACCTAGCCGAGGACGCGCTGGAGGCGGGGCTGATCGATGCCGTTGCCTTCCCGCTCGACGCGGCCGCCGAGTTCGCCCGCCAGCTGATCGCCGAACGCGGTTCGGCCTGACGCCCGGGCGCATCCCCGCCGGCAGCCCGCCGGCACCCCCAAGCTGAGAGAGGTAAGCGCAATGAGCATCCTTCAGACGCTCGGCCTCCGCGGCGGCCAGCGGGCCGAGGCGGAGAGCGACGCCGAGACGGCCGCGGCCACGGACGACGAGACCGACGCCCAGGGCAAGGGCAAGGACAAGGACAAGGCCGAGGGGGCGGACGCCGAGGCCGAGGGCCGGGCCGAGAACGACGAGGAGGAGATGGCCGACGACGAGGACGAGGAGGAAGCCGCGGCCGAGGAGGACGAGGAGACGGCCGCCGCCGCTGCCAAGGTCCGCCAGGCCGAGGCCAAGGTGCCGAAGGCGTCGCGTCGCGCGGCGCGGACCTATGCCGCCGCCTGTGTCGCCGCCGCCCATGCCCGCGCGGCGAGCGTGCTGTCCAGCAAGGCGGCGCGGGGCCGCGAGACGATGGCCCTGACGCTGGTCTGCGACACCAGCCTGACGGTGGCCCAGGCCGTGAAGCGGCTGGAGGCGATGCCGAAGGCCGGCGCCAGCCTGGCCGATCGGATCGAGGGCGCCGGTCCCGGCGCGCTCGGCCCGGGCGGGCGCCTCAAGGGCGCGGCCGCCGACGCCGGCGGCTGGGACTCGGCCTTCGAGGCGGCCAACGCCGCCGCGGGCGTGGCGCGCAAGTAGCGGCCCGGCCGGACACCTCACCCTCCCGCGCTGGCGCGCGGGCCCCTCCCTCTCCCCTGAAGCGGAGAGGGGTCTATCGCAAAGGAGTTGAGACCAATGGCTCTCATCGAAGAGGACTTTCACGCCGGCGCGTTCCTCGCGTCGGAAGCCAACGGCACGCGGAGCCGCCGGGCGATCACGGTGGCGAGCGGCCAGACCCTGAAGGCCGGCGCCGTGCTCGGCAAGGTCGAGACGCTGGACGAGGTGACGCGCACGGCCGACGCCGGCAACACCGGCGACGGCGCCATGACCCTGGCGGAGCCGGCGGCGGCCGACGGCGCCGCGGCCGGCGACTACCGGGTCCTCTGCATCGAGCCGGCGAGCAACGCCGGCACCTTCGCCGTCTTCGACCCGGCCGGCGTCCAGATCGGCACCGCCACGGTGGCGGTCGCCTTCGACGGCCAGGTCAAGTTCACGATCGCCGACGGCGCGACCGACTTCGTCGCCGGCGACGGCTTCACCGTGACGGTGGCCAACGAGGGCGAGACCTGGACCGAGCTGGACCCGGACGCCACCGACGGCAGCGAGGTCGCGGCCGGCCTCCTCTACGCCCCGGTCGACGCCACGGACGCCGCCCTGCCCGGCGTCGCCGTGGTCCGCGAGGCGGAGGTCAAGTCCGCCTGCCTGGTCTGGCCGGCCGGCATCACCGACGCCCAGAAGGCCGCCGCCCTCGCCGAACTCGAGTTCCTCGGCGTCTTCGCCCGCTAGCCCCGGGCGGCCCTCCTCCAAGCCCATAGCGGACCGCCGGCCTCGCTTCCCTTTTCGGGGGCGGGGGTCGGGGTCCTGCGCGCATTCACGAAAGGACCCCGACAATGGTTTCGATGGACGTCTTCAAGGGCGACGCCTTCTCGGCAACCTCGCTCACCGCCTCGGTCGACAAGGTCGGCTACGTGCCGACGCTGCTCGACTCCATGCCCGGCCTGTTCATGGACAAGCCGATCCGCACGACCGACGTCTGGATCGAGGAGCGGGACAACGGCCCGGCGCTGATCCAGACCTCGGAGCGAGGCTCGCCGATCGCCGAGAAGGAGGGCGACAAGCGCAAGGCGCGCTCCTTCCGGACGGTGCGCCTGGCCCAGAAGAGCCGGATCATGTCGGAGGAGCTGCAGAACATCCGCGCCTTCGGCCAGGAGACCGAGCTCAAGCAGCTGCAGACCGAGATCGCCCGGCGCCAGGTCCTCATGCGCAACGACATGCAGCTGACCCGCGAGCACCACGCCCTGGGCTGCCTGCAGGGCCTGGTGACCGACGCCGACGGCTCGACCCTCTACAACTGGGCGACCGAGTTCGGCCAGACGATCCCGGTCGAGGTCGACTTCGACCTGGACGCCCCCACGCCGGCGTCGGGCGTCGTTCGCAAGAAGTGCAACGCCGCGGTCCGCTCGATCCTGCGCGGCCTGAAGGGCCTGGGTGGCAACCAGGTCGAGGTCATCGGCCTGGCCGGCGACAACTTCTGGGACGATCTCACGGCCCATTCCGAGGTCCGCGAGACCTACCTGCAGACCCAGGCGGCCGCCTCGCTCCGCGAGGGCAACGCCTTCGAGTCGTTCCGCTACGGCGGCATCACCTGGATCAACTACCGCGGCACCGACGACGGCTCGACCGTGGCGGTGGGGACGGACAAGGCCAAGTTCTTCCCGCGCAATGCCGGCATCTTCCAGCGCGCCTGGGCGCCGGCCGAGCGCTTCGAGTTCGTCAACACGCCCGGCAAGCAGCTCTACAGCTGGATCGTGCTGGACCGCGACGACAACGCCTGGGCGGACGTCAAGCAGTTCGCCTATCCGCTCTACGTCTGCGTCCAGCCGCAGGCGCTCTACCGGGCCAAGCGCACCTGAGCCTTCGGGCTCGCGCGAGACCGAGGCGGCCGGGCGAGATCCCGGCCGTCTCGCCGGAGCCACCCTCCTCCCGGGCGGCTGCGGCGAGGCGGCCCTTCACCAGCGAGCGAGGACGAGCATGGCGAGCTGGGACGAGCGCAGCGCGCGGGTCGCGGCGTCGGTGGCGAAGGTCTTCCGGCGCTCGGCGGCGGCGACCTACAGCCACGCCGGCGCCGCGGCAACGGCGCTGCCCAACGGCGTCAAGCTGCACAACCCGCGGCTCTCCGGCGAGGCCGGCGGACGCGGCCTGGCCGGCGAGTTCGGCGGCGGCCTGGAGCAGGACCTGCCGCGCGCCGAGATCCCGGTCGCCGACCTGGCGGCGATCGCGGTGGCGTCGCCCGCCAGGGGCGACCTGCTGAGCGTCGCCGGCGACAGCTTCGCGGTGCGCGCGGTCGAGCGGAACGCCGACGAGACGGTCTGGATCCTCGGCCTGGCGCCGCAGGGCTGAAGACCACCAGGGCGAGGGTCGGGCCGATGACGCTGCGCGCCACCATGCAGAACGAGGGCAGCCTGCTGCGCATCGTGCGCGAGGAATCGGCCTCCCTGACCCGGGCTCGGAACCGGACGATCACCGAGACGACCGAGGCCCTGCGCGACGGCTACCGCCGCGCCGTGCAGAGCGGCACGCCCGGGCGGCGCCTCTCCAGCGCGGTGCGCTCGCGCCTCTACAGCGCCACCGACGCCGAGGGCGGCGCCGAGGTCGAGGCGGGCATCGTCTACTCCAAGGCCAAGAAGCGCGGCGCCGACGGGCAGGTATTCGACCTGGTCGAGCTGCTGTCGCGCGGCGAGACGGTGCGTCCGACGCGCAAGAATTGGCTGCTGATCCCGAACCCGGGCCACGGCGTGACGCGCGCCGGCAACTACAGCCGGCGCGGCCTCAACCGGGCGCTGGCCAAGATCCGCGCGGCCGCGGCCAACCCGGAAGCGCACCCGGACATCTACTTCCAGGAGCTCGACGGCGGCCGGCGCCTGCTGATCGTCGAGAAGAAGAAACGCGGTCGCCGCTCGACGATCCTGGGCGTCCTGGTGCGCCAGGTCCGGATCCCGAAACAGTACGACCTGGAGGGCGTCTTTCGCGGCATCGAGCGCGGCTTCTCGCAGCGCCTGGCCGAGCACTGGCAGCGGGAGATGGGCCGATGAGCGACGCCTTCAGCGAGGTCCTGGCCGCCTTCGGCGCCGCCGCGGCGACGGTGCCGGGCATCGCCACGCTGGCGACGGATCCGCGCGACCCGGTGCCGCCGGCGCGTCTGCCCGCGCTGGAGCTCCGCTCCGGCGGCGCCGACCCGCTGGAGGCGGCGACCGGGCGCGACGGCTGGGCGTGGGAGCTGATCGTCACCCTGGCCGTCGGCGCCGACGTCGCCGACGACCTGGGCGCCCTGCTGCGCCCCCTGACGGTGGCCACGGCCAAGGCGCTGCTCGCCGACCCGACCCTGGGCGGCAAGGTCGCCGACCTGCGCTGGACCGGCTGCAGCGCCGTCACCGGCACTAGCGAGGGCAGCTACGTCGCCTCAATCGACCTGCTGTTCACAGCGGAGTTCGAGACGGCCGAGGACGACCCGACGCAGCTGATCTAGCGGCGTACGGCCGCCAGCGGCCGCACCTCACCCTCCCACGGCCTCGCGGCCGCGGGCCCCGCCCTCTCCCCGAAGCGGAGAGGGACAAGCGCGCCGAACGCGGTTCGGCCCCTAAACCCGAGGAGAGTTCGATGCCCGATCCGAAGTCGGGGCGCCGCGTCATGCCGGCCCCCAGGTCCGCGCTCTATCCGACCGACACGCCGGCCGAGGCGCGGCGCAAGGCCCAGGCGGAGCAGGCGGCGAAGGACGAGGAGGCCCGCAAGGCCCGCGAGGCCAAGGCGGCCGCGGCGAAGCGCGGTGCGGCCAAGCCCAAGGCGGCTGCCTCCAAGCCCGCGTCGATCCCGCCGGCGGATCCCACCGCCGATTCCGCCGGCTGACCCGGCGCCCTGATCCCACCGCCCTGAACCCCGGCGCCCTGATCCCGCCTGGGCGGGCGCGCCCGGCGACGGCCCCAAGAGAGGAGCGAGTCCATGACCGACTATCTGAGCCAGAACCGCCTGCTGACCGCCAAGGTGGAGACGACGGCGGGCACCGACGCCGAGCCGACGGCGGCGGCCAACGCGGTCGCCTGCGAGGCGCTGCGCGTCACGCCCGACTTCGCGGTCGACCAGGCCGAGAACGAGCACCGCAGCAGCCTCGACGCCGGCGAGCCGACCAGCCTGGGCGGCGGCATCACGCTGCCGGGCTTCGGCGTGCGCCTGAAGGGCTCCGGCACGGCCGGCACCGCGCCCGAGGCGGCGCCGCTGCTGCGCGCCTGCGCCCTGGCCGAGACGGTGACCAGCTCGGCGATCGCCGGGACGGCGTCCGCCGGCGGCGCGCGGACCCTGACGCTGGAGGACGCGAGCGCGGTGCAGATCGGCATGCCGATCACCCTGACCGGCGGCACCTCGAGCGGTGACACCCGCACCATCGTCGCGATCGACGGCGATGAGGTGACGGTCGACGCCGACTGGACCACCGAGACCGACGCCACGAGCGCCTACTCGATCCCGGTCAACGTGCTCTACGGCGGCGCCTCGCTCGACCTGGTCAACGCCACGCTCTACCACTACCTCAACAGCAAGGTCTCGGGGCTCGACTCGATCCTGACCAAGGTCGCCGGCGCCGCCGGCAACATGAGCCTGACCCTGCAGCGCGACCAGGTCTCGCTCATGTCCTTCGACCTGCGCGGCCTGCTGGCGGCTGCGGTGGCCACGGCGACGCGGCCGACCGATGCCGCTTTCGATCCGACCAAGCCGCCGCCCTTCCGCAACGCCGCCTGCTCGCTGGGCGGCGTCTCGACGCGCCTGCGGACCTTCACCCTCGATCTCGCCAACACGGTCGAGCAGCCGGACGATCCGACCGCCCTCTACGGCGTCGGGCCGGCGACGGTGACCCGCCGCCAGACCGGCGGCAGCCTGGCGCTCTACAAGGAAGCGCTTTCGACCCGCAACGTCCTCAGCCAGTTCCTGGACAACAGCGAAAGGGCGCTGGCGATTCGCTACGGCAGCGTCGCCGGCAACCGGATCGCGATCACGATCCCGCGCCTGGTCTACAGCGGCAACCCGAGCGACACGGACATCGGCAACTACGCCGGCGAGTCGCTCCCCTTCCGCGGCCTGGGCCCCGACGCGGCGGCCTTCATCTGTCACTGGTAGGGCGCCGGGCCGGCGGCGGCGCGAACCGACCGGGGGAGGCGCGACGGCCGTCGGCCGCCGCCCTCCCCCCCCCGGGCAGAGCGAGCCGCCGAGGCGCAGCCAGGCGGCGAGGGCGCCCGCGACGAGGGTCAGGCTTCTGACCAGGTCGCCGTCGAGCTTGAGCGTGAGGTGTAGTTCCATTCTCGGGGCCTCCAGGTTGACGCCGTCCTCCGGCACAAGAGAGCGCCGGCCGGCGCGCGTCGCAAACACCCCGGCCGGGGCGTAAAGGGATCTTTCATGGAAGCGAAGAGCGAGACGCCGGCGGCGGCCGGCCAGGAGCTGGCCGTCGGCGGCACGGCGACTGTGACGCCGCGCAAGGGCCAGAGGTTCCAGGTGACGGTGCCGGGACGGGTCGCGCGGGCGCAGCTGGAGCGCGCGCTGCGCGCCTCGGGGGCGCAGCCGCTGGAGGTGGCCCGGCGCGGCCGGCTGTTCCGGGCGGCCGTCGCCCGGCTGCTCTCGGGCCCGGGCGACGCCGAGGCGCGCCGCGCGGTGCTCTCGGCCCAGGCGACCTTCGCCGTGCTGGCCAAGGCGGCGCAGCGCCTCGAGCCGGTGTCGGAGGCGATGGGCCGCCGGGCCCGGGAGATCGGCGAGGCCGAGACCGCCGCCGCGGCCGAGGCGACGCTGCGCGAGGTCACCGGCCTGGGCTGGGAGGCGCGGCGCGCCGCGCTGCTCGACAAGGCCGTCGCCGGCGAGCTCGGCGCCTACCGCCTGCTCGCGGTCGAGATCGACCTCGAGCTGGCGGCGGCGGCCGAGGCCTACGGCGACGCCGAGGCCTCGCTCGCCGGCGGTTACCAGCCGCTGGCCCAGGCCCTGGCCGACCACCAGCTCTGGCAGGACCTGTTCGCGGTCGAGGCGGTGCGCCGCTTCCTGGCCGGCTGGTCCGGCCTCGACCGAGCCGGACGCCCGCTGCCGGCGCTGGCGCACGGCCCCGACGGCCTGGTGCCCGAGGCCCTGGTCGAGCTGCTGAGCGACGGCGACCTGCAGGCGCTGGCCGCGCGCCTCAACGCCCTGCTCTACCTGCGGGAGGGGACGGCAAAAAACTGAGACTCGCCGTCGTCTGGCTGGCACGACCCGGCCTGTTCGACGACTTCGCCGAGGCCGCGGCCGGCCCCGGCGCGGTTGACGGCGGCGAGGATCCCGACGGCCTGTCCGGGGGCAGCCCCTGGGACGACGAGGAGGACGACCCCGGAGACGGCCCGGGCGCGACGATGACGCCCGAGCGGCCGCTGCGCGGCGAGGCGATCGAGCTCGATGACGCCGGCTGGTCGCTGGTCACGGTGCACCCGCGCTGGCTGGTCTCGGCCGAGATCCAGACCTTCCTGCAGCTCTGGCAGGACTGCGACGGCCCTGCCGAGGGCGCCGGGCGCCTTCCCTTCGCCGGCGGCGCGGCCGAGCAGCCGGTCCTGGCCATGGAGGCCTTCGCGGTCCTGGCCGGCCAGCTGGCCCGAGTCCGCAGCGCCGAGCGCAAGGCAGCCGAGGCGGAGGCGAAGGCGGCGAGGGGGCGCAGTTAGGGCGAACGCGGTTCGGCGCTGGCGCGGCTAATCCGCGTCGGCGGGAGCAAAGTAGCGCCGCGCCTCATCCGCGTTGTCGAAGGTCCGCCAGCCGGTCGCCGTCTTAACGGCGACGCGCCCGTCGGCATGGTAGGTGGCTTCGCGGCCCTCGATCTCAAAGGGCAGGCCACCGCTTCCCTCGCTGGTCGAAGGAGTGAAGTAGCGGCCGGCCTGGGCGTCGTCCGAGAAGACGATCCAGCCGTCCTCGCCCTTGACGGCGATCCGCTGCGTGTCGAGCCGCACCGCCTCGCGACCGTCGAAGCGGCAGTCCGTGCCCCAGGGCTTGAAGTTGAGCGTGCGGTCGTGGCCTGCCTCGACTTTGGGGCCCAGCGACCCGCGGATATCGGCGAGCAGGCCGATGACCGCCGAGCCGGCAGCGAAGAGCAGGCCGCAGAGCAGGGCCTGTAACCCCATCGTCCCGAGCAGCATGGCGGCGATCCGGTCGTCGCCCCACAGGACGGCCGCCAGCACGATGGCGCCGCCGCCGATCGCGCAGGCCAGGAACGAAACGAAGGCCATCAGGCCCTGAGTGGCTGGGCGTGCCATGGCAGCCCCCTTTCCTCTCCCCTCGGTCGCAGAAGCCTACGCGGCTTCTACCGCGTCCGGCAATCCCGTCAGACACCGGCGCCCGCGCGCCGGCGGCCCTGGAGGCGCCCATGCCGCAGCAGCGCAGCATCTACGCCCGCGTCTCGGTCGAGAACATCGAGCAGGCGCTGGCGAAGCTCCGCGCCTTCGGCAAGGGCGGCGAGGAGGTCTTTCAGCAGCTGCAGCGCGCCTCGCGACAGAACGACCTCGACTCCTACGGCCGCGAGCTCGACAAGCTGCGCGCGCGGTTCAACCCGCTGTTCGCGGCCGGCCAGCAGTACAAGGCGCAGCTCGAGGAGATCAATCGCGCGCTGAAGCTGGGCGCGATCAGCGAGGCCGAGCACGCCGCGGCGCTCCAGCGGACCAAGGCGGCCTTCACGACGCAGGTCCAGGACCTGCGCGGCGTCACCCGGGCGCGCCAGGAGGCCGCGCGCGCGGCGCAGGCACAGGCGGCGGCCGAGCAGGCGGCGGCGGCGCAGCAGGCGGCCTCGCAGCAGGCGCAGGCGGTCGAGCTGGCGCGCCTGCGCCAGCAGTATGTGCCGCTGGCGGCCGCGCAGCAGCAGTACCGCAACCAGCTGGCCGAGCTCCGGCGGGCGCAGCAGCTCGGCGCCGTCAGCGAAGGCGAGTATGCCGCGGCCCTGGCCCGGACCAAGGCCGCCTTCGCCGGCCAGGTCGTCGCTATGCGCGCCGCGGGCGGCGCCGCGCGTCTCGGAGGCCGCGGCTACAACAGCCTCGGCGGCGCGGTCCAGCAGGCCGGCTACCAGGTCGGCGACTTCGCGGTCCAGGTCGGCTCCGGCCAGTCGGCCATGGTCGCCTTCTCCCAGCAGGCGAGCCAGCTGCTCGGCATCTTCGGGCCCTGGGGCGCCGTCGTCGGCGCCGGCGTCGCCGTCGTCGGCGCCCTGGCCACCGGCTTGCTCCGCTCGGGCGAAGCGTCGAGCGAAGCCGAAGAGGCGATGGACGCCTACCGGGAGTCGCTGGCCAAGGCGAACGAGGTCAGCGCCGACGCCGAGCTCGCATCGCGCCGCCTGGCCGACTCGCACAAGGACGAGGCCGTCGCGGCGATCGAGGCGGCGCTTGCCGTCGAAGAGAAGACGACGACGCAACTGCGCTCCGATATCGAGGCGTTCCAGCGCGACCTCGAGATGCTGCAGGCGGGCCCCAATCCGTCCGGGCCTGCGGTCGCGCAGGCGCGGGCGATGGTCGATAAGCTGACGGCCTCGTACGACGAAGCGATTGGCCGCGCCGAGACGCTGCACTCGAGACTGTCGATCATCCGCGACACGCTCGCGGACACGACCGAAACCGCCTCCCGCTCGGCCCGGGAGACGGCGCAGAGCGAGATCGCCCGCCTGGAGGCCGACGCCGCCAAGGCCGGGCTCGATGGGCTGGCCAAGCTGGAGGCCGAGCGCGACCTGGCGCTCGCCGACTACAAGACGCGGCTCGAGGAGGAGCGGATCTCGGCCGAGGATCACGCCCGGGCCGTGGCGGCGATCGAGCAGCGCTTCCAGGCCGAGAAGGCGGCGCTGGAGGCGAAGGCGGCGGAGCGGGCGGCGCAGGCGGCCGAGCGCGAGGGCGAGCGGCGGACGGCGGCGCACGCGCGGCGGGTCGAGGCGATCGAGCGCCTGGAGGACCGGGCGCTGACCGCCGGCCTGGAGGGCGTGGCCAAGCTGCAGGCCGAGCGCGACCGCGACCTGACGCACTTCCAGGAGCAGCTCGACGAGAAGCTGATCTCCACCGAGGAGTTCGAGCGCGCCCGCCAGGCGATCGAGGCCAACTACCGCGCCGAGCGCAACCGCCTGGAGGCCGACGCCGCGGCGAAGTTCGCCGAGGAGCGGCTGAAGGAGATGGAGGCCCAGCGCGAGGAAATCGCGCGGGCCGCCGGGCGGGTGGGCGACCGGGTCGCGGAGTTCCTGGGCGATTCCTTCTACGACCGCCTGAAGGGCGAGGGCGTCGACGTCTGGGAGTCGTTCCGCGATATCGCGCTGCGGACGGTGGCGGACCTGGGGGCGGAGCTGATCCGCCAGCAGATCGTCGTGCCCCTCGTCCTGCGGGTGGCACAGTCGCAGCCGGGCCTACTCGCCGGCCAGGGCGGCGGTCAGGCCGGTGGCGGGCTGTTCGGGGGCGGCGGCGGCATGCCGAGCATGCCGGGCGGCGGGCTGACCGACTTCTTCGGCTTCGGCGACAGCATCAACAGCTTCGGCGCCGAGCTGGGCTTCTCGCCCGGCATCGCCTCGACGATGCCGACGGGCGCGCCCCTGGTGGGCGCCAACGGCATGCTGACCGGCGGTGGCGCGACCTCGGTCGTTCCGGGCCAGGTCGCCAATGGCAGCCTCATGGGCACGACCTCGCTCACCGGGTTCGTGGGCGCCGCGGGCGCGGGATTCGGTGCCGGGATGCTGGCCAACAGCCTCCTCGGCGGCAACAAGAAGGGAGGCACGATCGGCTCGGCCGGCGGCGCCCTCGCGGGCGCGGCGATCGGCTCGGTCGTCCCGGGCATCGGCACGGTCGCCGGCGCCCTGATCGGCGGCCTGCTCGGGGGCGCCGGCGGCGGCCTCTTCGGCCCCGGCCCGTCCGTGGGCCCGAACGCCTCGGCGGGGCTCGGCCTCAGCAACGGCTACGTTCACGGGACGAACGCGACGGCCGACAACGGCGGCGACCTCCGGGCCGCG
This sequence comes from Tistlia sp., assembly GCF_040905785.1. Classification (NCBI taxonomy): domain Bacteria; kingdom Pseudomonadati; phylum Pseudomonadota; class Alphaproteobacteria; order Rhodospirillales; family Rhodovibrionaceae; genus Tistlia; species Tistlia sp. The sequence goes on along the minus strand of NZ_JBBDQW010000025.1, from coordinate 6,021 downwards.
CTGGAGGCGGCCGACGGTCTCGCGGAAGGCCTCAACGCCCTGCTGACCGCCGCCGGCACGACCATGACCGCTATCGGCGACCTCAAGGTCGGCAGCTTCGAAAGCATGGGCGGCGCCTTCGTCCAGTCCTCGGACGAGCGCGCGCTCGCCGTGCTGCGCCAGTACGGCCAGGACAGCAAGCAGACGGGCCACGGCGAAGGCGAGGCGTTCTTCCTGGGCGAGGAGATCGAGGAGGCGGCGCTGCGGGCCGCCCTGGCGACGGCCGAGTTCGAGGACCTCTCCGACACCATGCGGACGGTCGTCACGGTCGTCACCCGCAACAAGATGAGCCTGGAGGAGATCTCCGGGGCCTTCGGCTTCGCGGGTCTCTACGAGGCGACGGTCAAGGCCGAGCGGCCGCTGTCGGACCTGCAGCAGGGCCTGGCCGAGCTGGTCGAAGCCTTCAAGGCCGGCGCCGAGCAGTCGGCGGCGCTGTCGCTCGACGTCGAGGCCTGGGCGACCGGGACCCGCACCGCCTTCGACCGGGGCGTGCGCGACGAGATCCTGGGCAGGACCAACCCGCTGGCCCTGATGCTCGAGGCCTTCGAGCGCGACGCCCGGGCCCGGGTGCGTACGACGATCGAGCTGGGCGCCGACCTGGTCCAGGTCGAGCGGCTGATCGGCCTGCAGCGCGAGGAGGTGCTGCGCGACGCCGGCGTCAATCTGGCGGAGGCGATCCGCCAGACGCTGCTCGCCGCCGACCTGGGCGGCCTGTCGCCGCTGACCGCCGGCGAGAAGCTGACGGCGGCGCAGGCGGAGTTCGACCGCCTGGCCGCGGCCGGCCAGGCCGGCGACGTCGGTGCGGCGCAGGCGGCGCTGGCGCACCGCGGCGCCCTCCTCGAGGCGGCCGCGGCGGTACACGGCAGCAGCGAGGGTTTCCGCTCCGTCTACCGCGCCACCGAGGCGGCGCTCGAGGGCCTGCAGGGCGCCTTCGAGACGACGGCCGCCCTGGGCGAGACCACCGCCGAGTTCGTCGAGCGGATCGTCGCCGAGGTCCGCGCCGCCGGCGCCGCGCCGATCGCGCTGCCGGAGTCGAAGCCGCTGCCCGCGGCGCTGCCGCCGACGCCGGCGGCTGTCCCGCCTCCGGCGCCGGAATGGCAGATCGTCCGCGGCCGGTACGTCACGCCGGGCGGCAAGCCGGTCAACGACCCCGTGCTGGGCTGGATCTACCACGGCACCGAGGCGCCGGGCGCCGTCGGCCGCGCCGCCGGCGGCCCCGTCTTCGGGCCCGGCGGTCCGACCGAAGACCGCATCCCGGCGATGCTGTCGAACGGCGAGTTTGTCTTCCGCTCCGCGGCCGTCCAGGAACTGGGCCTGTCGCGCCTGCAGGCGATGAACGACCATCCGGGCCGCTTCCGCGAACCCGGTTCGCAGGGGTCGGCCGAACGCGGTTCGGCGGCCTGGGGTGCGGTCCTGGCGCGGCTCGACGGCATCGAGCGGGCGATCGTCGGCGTCGGCGACGACCTGGTCGAGGTCGGAGGGCGCCAGATCGAGGCGCAGCAGCAGGGCGCCGGCGGACTGTCAGCTCTGGCGCGCGAGTTGCGCCAGGACCGGCAACTCGGCCGGGCGGCGGGCCGGCCGTCTTCGCGGCCGGGGGGCTGAGCGATGCCGGGCTTTCGCGCGCACATGGCCGGCGCCGCCTGCGGCGGCGTCGATCCGCTCGGCCACGTCGACCGGGCCAACTTCGTCCGCTACGCGCCGGCGGAAACCGTGCTGGTCCGCGAGGGCGTCACCCTGGTCGAGCTGCGGGCCTGGCAGGGCCGGCCCGGCGGCGCGGTGACGCCGCCGGTCGCGGCTTGCACCCGGGCGCGCTGCGCGCTGCCGATCGGCACGAAAAGCCCCGGCCTCGAGGTCACCTTGCGCTTCTCCGATCGCGGCTGGACGGGAGAGCCGGACGATCCGGACCGGCCGAACCGGCGCTATCCCGGCCTGATCGCCGAGTCGGTGGTCGTCGAGCGCGCGGGGCCGGTGCTGCCGGAGGCGCCGCGGCGCGTCGTCACGACGGCGCGCATCGTCCTCGCCAACCTCGACGGGCGGTTCGACCGCGCCGACCGGACCTGGACGATCGCCGGCCGCCGGATGGTCATCAAGCGCGGCCCGCACCGGCCGAGGCCGCGGGCGCACTGGCGCGACTTCGCCGACGTCGCCGTGCTGCGCGCGGCGCGCTGGCATGTCTCGCACCGCGAGGCCGTGGTCGAGCTGGAGGACACGGCGCAGCGCCTGCGCGTGCCGCTGACCGAGCGAACCTATCTCGGCACCGGCGGGGGCGAGGGCCGTGCCGACATGGCCGGCCGGCGGATGCCCTTCACCCTGGGCTGGGTCGCGGGGGTCAAGCCCGACCTGGCCGACGCGAGCAACGGCAAGTACCGTTACGCCGACGGGTCGCTCGCGCTGGCGATCGAGGCGGGCGGCGATCGGGGTCAGCTCTTCACCGTCCTCGGCGACACGGCCTCGGAGGCGGCGCTCGACGGGCTGACCGTGCTTCAAGGCGAGATTGCCTACTGCTCGGTCGAGGGCGTGCTGCGGACCGGCGGCCTGGTCGACGGCGCGGAGTTCCGCGTCACGGTGCGGCCGGCCGGCGAGGGGTCGCCGGGAACGCACGCGGAGATCCTGGAGCATCTTTGGCGCGAGGTCGCCGGCCTCGACGGCGACGAGTACTGGCCGGCCTCCCTGAAGCGGCTGCCCGCCGGCCCGGCCGGCTGGCACGCGCCCGGGCGGGGGG